>JAUNXD010000235.1 GCA_030539985.1 Methanobrevibacter sp. | reverse complement strand
TAACAGTATATACAAATGTATTTTTTAATATAAAAGATTATATATAGTAAATTAAAAATAATTTATTATTTATATTCAGATTCAATAAAATTACGCTTTATACATCCGTTTTGTTTATAAAATTTATTAAAATTAATAAAAATCATGAAATTTAATAAAAAAAATAAAAAAAGAGAGAAGTGAAACTACTTCTCAACAACTGCAATACTGTTAATGATGGATTCGATATCTGAAGAGTATAAATCAACATCAGTATTATTGGTAAAGATGTATAATTCACTAATAGTCTTGGAAGTTTCATTAACGTATGCTGTGTATCTGAATTGTTTTACATCCATTTTAGTCATGTCTTTAAATGGAGTGTATGGCTCATATTCTTTCCAGGTTTCGTAATTGCCTTCTACAACCTTGTCACTGGATACCTTTTTGAGTTTGTCGGGATTTGCGCTGTATTGGTAAACCTTGAATCCGTTTATGGTATCGGTTTTGACTTTTTTGTATCCTGCATCTTTCCCGTTAGACTTGAGAGTATCGAATAATGCTTTTTGAGCTTTTACATCACTGCTTGCTACAGGCATATACAAAACGCCGATATCTCCTTTAGTTGCAATGCCAGTATCAGGATCCAATTCGTAGTCACTTGGAAGGGTAACTGCAGTGTCACCTGCAACCAATGTTACTTCAGATGGATTTAAGAGGAATATTGCAGCAAGAATCGCAACAATTATAACAATGACTACACCAATTATAACTTTCTTATTCATTTTTTCACCTCCTTTAATTTTTAGTAATAACTATACTATAGTAATACTTTTTAAAAAACTGAATATTTAAAGATATTTAAAAATATTTTCCTTTCATTGACAATTTTGATTTTAATAAAATGCCATAAAATAACAATTCTATCTATATGGGTTAATTCAAATATTAGGGTTTTGCAAAATAAGTAAAAAATATTAACTAAAATTTACAAATTTAAATCAATGATTTCAAAAAAGATATTAATAATAACACTGATTGCAATCCTAATGATTGTCGGTTTTACCGGCATCACATTTTCAAAAGATGTTGTCCATCTGGATATTCATGCGGAAAAAATCAGCAATACATCAGACATATATCTCATAACAAAAGTTTTTGATGAAAACGACTCCATCGTAGACCATAACCTAGGAAAGCTTACAATTGAACTTTATGATGCAAACGGATGCACCGGTGTGATAATGGAGGACATTCCAATAGAACATGGAATGAACGTCTTGAGGCAGTATCATTCAGGTGAATCAAGATATGTGGTAAGATATGATGGAGGCTATCTTTACAATCCGATAAACATTTCAGGAAGTCTAAAAATCTGCCCATCTACCAATCTCACCGATGACAACCTTACATCCTCATTTTAGGCATCAAATGTGGTGGAAATGAAAATCGGAAAGTTAAACTCATCCACAACTGTATTTCCAACTACAACCGATTGGCCCAGTACATATATGATGAACATAAGTTCGCTTATTTGATTGAAATTAATTAACATTATACCATACCTTTTTATTTTTCATATGGATAATTAGGCATCCATTTTATTTAAAATAAGATGTTTTAAATGCCTGCAATTTTACAAGCTCGAAGCAATATTCCGAACTGAGACAATTGATATGTCTTGGTTAAATAAATTAAAAATAAGTAAAATTAATTGGATTTTAATAATATTTGAAACTGGTTTTGCAGATTAAAATCCAAGAAGTATCTTGATGCCTATTATGATTAATATGATTCCGCCGACGATTTGGAACTTGTCACCAACATAATTTCCAAGTTTCTTTCCTAAAAATATTCCGATTATGCTGAATATGAACGCAACGATTCCGATGATTGCTGAGGATATTAAAATCGGATCTTTTATAAGTGCTATTGTTATTCCAACGGCAAATGCGTCGATACTGGTTGCAATGGCAAGTAGGGTAACTTCCTTAAACGAGAATGTGTCGGTTATTTTCCCCTCATCGTCTGTGAGGCTTTCACGAATCATGTTAAGTCCAATTGCCAAAAGAAGAATGAATCCGATGATGGGTGCCAGTGATGTCACTATGGCTGCAATGACATTTCCGCAGAAGTATCCTAGAATTGGCATCAGTGCCTGAAATCCGCCGAAAAACAGTCCGTAATATAATATTTGTGAATTTTTCAGGTTCTTTTGTGTAAAACCCTTTGTCATTGATACGCTGAAAGCGTCCATCGCAAGGGCAACAGCAATTAAAAAGGTCGAAATTATGTTGAATGTCATTATATATTCATATGTCAGTGATGTTATTTATAATGGTATCTTGCCCATTTGGCGAGGTTTAATTGCACTGTTAAGGGCGTTTTTAAAATTAATTATTTTGGAGGATGACCAGGTGAGATAAAACCCACCTAATCATTCGCTTTGTCGGTCTGTCGGAAATGAAATAAGTCATTTCCTAATTAAAATATTATACCTTCTTTATATATAAAACAGACAGTTATAAATGCCTGCAATATTTTAAAGTAAAAGCAATATTGCGAACTCAGACAATGCATAATTTTTTATTGATTTTCAATTGTTTAAGTTAAACTCTGTTGAGTTTAAAACAGCAAGAATTTACATTTGCATAACTTATAAAAAATGAAAAAACCATGTCTGATTTTAAAAACCAGCTAATTTCTAAAATCTATTTATATGATTTTGGATTAAATATTTAATATGAAAGACT
>JAUNXD010000234.1 GCA_030539985.1 Methanobrevibacter sp. | reverse complement strand
TGAGGATTTAAACGGCACTGAAACTCCACAGGAGGATTTCAATAATTTCACAGACCTCCAGAATACAATAGATTCATGCGAGAACAACTCAGAGATTACTCTAAACTCATCATATAAATATGATTCAAATGAATCCTTAAATGAGGGTGTGGTAATATCCAAAAACATTAAAATCAATGGTAACAACCACATAATTGATGGAAGCAATCTTGCAAGATGCCTTAACATAACCAACAACACTCATGTCATCCTGGAGAACATAATATTCATAAACGGATTTTCAAACTCATCTGACGGCGGTGCAATCCACACCGGCAGGAATGTCAATTTAACAGTTAAAAACTGCACTTTCAAAAACAATTTTATCTACAATCATAATGGCGGGGCGATTTCAACCAATGAAAGTTCCAACGTTGAAATCATAGGATGTGTTTTTGAAAATAACACAAGCATTCGCGTAAGCAATCTTGCCTGGGCGGACTTTAAGAGGGGTATGGGAAGTGCGCTTTACCATACAATCAATTCCACTTTGGCTTTGACAGACTCAATTTTCAAATCCAACAATGCCTATTTAAGCATTATCCTATTGGTCAGTTTTGATGATGTCAATTATGCTTTAAGCAAATTATACATTAAAAACTGCCTTTTTGAAAACAACACTTCATTCAGATGCGGTGTTGTCTATATTGATGAGTTCGGTGAAGGTTAAATAATCGATTCGACTTTTATTAAAAACCACTCTCAGGTAAGTACAGGTACCTTGATACTTGACACATGTCCTTATGCGCTTGTTAAAAACTGTTTTTTTAAGGACAATTACGGCAAGGACGGTGGAGCAATCTGTGTTGAAATATATAAGAAAACCATGACTTCAAATGCACGGATTGTTGACTGCAGGTTCATAAACAATTTTGCATCCGAAAACGGCGGTGCCATTTCCTCTGTCGGTGGTGTTGTGGATATTCAGAATTGTCTTTTTGAAGACAATCAGGCAAACGAAAGGGGTGGTGCCGTTTATTTAAGACTTGGAAGTTTGAAACTGTCCAACTCCATATTCAATGACAATAATGCAGAGTATGGCGGGTCACTTTACCTTAAAAGCAATGACACCATTGTCACCGGATGCAATTTCTTAAACAGCAAGGCTTATATGAAAGGTGCAGCAGTTTATCTGAAGGAATATGCACTTTTAAAAGGCTGTAATTACGTATCCAACAGTGCGCCGAACGACAAGAATAAATATGGTGTTTATAATGCATTTGAAATATCAGGCAAAATTCAGGCAAAAAACCTGAAAGTTTCCTATAAGTCCGGTAAAACATTAAAAATCACATTGTCAAAGCCTGCCGTTGGCGTCAAGATTAAAATAAAGGTGTATACGAATAAGAAATATAAGACTTACTATGTAATCACTGATAAGAATGGTGTTGCAACTTTTGATGCATCCAAAATTAAGGCAGGAACTCATAAGGTTAAAATCTCTTCAGCTGACGGATGTTTTAAAGCGAAAACAAAAAAGATTACTTTAAAAGTTACAAAGGCAAAGGCAAAGGTTAAACTCACCAAATCAAAGGTCAAAATCATATTTAAAAATCGTCCGTTAAGCAAGATCAAGGTTAAAATAAAAATCAACAACAAACAGATTACCAAAAAAACAAATTCCAAGGGAATCATAAATTTAAAGTTGAAGAAGGGAAAAAACAATGTTTTAGTCACATCCGCAAATTCAAACTATAAGTTTTCAAAGAAGTTTAAAATCAAATCATCTTAACTTTCATTCACGTAATCGATTTTTTACCCATCCAATTAATAAAAGTTTTATATTTTGAAAAACAAACAGTTATATAATTAATTAGGTGGGAATAGTATGAAAAAGACATTATTTATCATATCCATCATATTTATCATATTAACTATGAGTGCTGTTACTGCCGAAGATTTAAACGATACTGTTGTCAATGCAACCGATGGGACTGCAGGTGATGCGGAGTATCCGTTTTATTATTTGCAAAGCCAGATACAGCAATCAGATTCAACTTTGAATCTTACTGGAAATTATAAATATGATGAGGCAATAGACCAGAATTTGGTTACTGGAGTTTATATTGATAAGGATTATCATATTGTAGGAAACAATGCATATATCGATGGAAACAATAAGGCAAGAATATTAATGATTGGTGAAAACTGTAACGTTGTTTTTGAAAACATAACCTTTAAAAATGGTTTTGTAGATGATGACGGTGCAGGAATTTACTTATGTGCAAATTCCAATCTTAAACTCATCAACTGTGTTTTTGAAAACAATAAGGCTTACAATTCAGATGGAGCTGCAGTAAATGCGGATGACGGAACAAACGTCGAAATACGTAACTGCAAATTCACAAGCAATACATGTGTTCGTGACACTCCTCTGTCATGGTCACAGTTTAAATGTGGAATGGGCAGTGGAGTATGTATCGACATCGGATCCACTTTAAAGATTTATGATTCTGTTTTTAAGGCAAACGCTGCACATATGGCAATTATTCAGGTAATCAGTAGAGACAGTAAAAATACAAAAACAAGCAATCTGATAATGCAGAACTGTTTATTTGACTCCAATAGTGTTGTTGATTGCGGAATAATCTATTTGGATGAATTCGGACAGAGTCAAATATTGGATTCTCAATTCAAATACAATAAGGTCACAGGTAATGGTGGAGTCCTGGAAATTGACACCAGCATATCCACCCTTG
>JAUNXD010000233.1 GCA_030539985.1 Methanobrevibacter sp. | reverse complement strand
ACCACATCATGTTTTTAATAGTCATTTAATTATTCTTTGAATCTTATCTTTTCCCATTCCAACTCGAAACTGTATTCAAAGGCTGAAATCATATCATCAATCCAATATATGTCCCATTGATATAGAATTCCCAGGTACATGAGGATTAAGGACTCTGCAATGTCTTCGGTTGGGATGTCTTGCCGGAGTTGTCTGTTTTTTTGACCTTCTCTAATAATTTCTGCGAAGATTTCCATCAATTCTTTCATTACACTTCGGTAAATTTCCTCAGAATTTTCATAAGCAAATCCATTTGCAGTTAAAACATCTATTATAATCCTGTAATCCACATTTTCAATCGTTTCAAGTTCTATTCCTCTTTGCTTTTGTTTAAACATTTCCACCAGGACATCGTGGATTTTATCTTTTGCATTTCCCTTTATCTGCAGAAGATTGTCAGTGTTGAATTTGATATAATTTATAAAGTATCTTTCAGTAATTTCATCATATATTTCATCTTTATTTGAAAAATAGTGATATATTCCACCGATAGCAATTCCAGTGGCTGCACTGATTTCTCTAATTGAAACTAGAGAGTTTTGCTTTTCAATCATTAATTTTAAAGTCTTTTCTAAAATTAACTGTTTTGTATTCATCATTCAATATTTTATATTTTATAGTTATTAAATAATTTAGAGAACGAACGTTCGGTTAGTGGGAAATTGATATAAAAAACAAATGTTCGGTTATCTTGGAAAATAGTAATCAACTTCATAGTTTTTATCGATTAAGCAACAAAACATTTATAATACAATAAAAGGATAAATATTAACAAGAAAAATATTGGACATCTAAACAACTTTATTTGTTAATATTTTCTTAAAGTTTTTATATTGTTATGGAGGAAATAAAGATGAATGAAACTGTTAAGCGACACTCATGGATTCCATTAATATTAGTGGCTTGTGCTTCATTTATTATAACATTGGATGCTACCTTCATGAACGTTAGTATTTCTAAGGTCGTAGTTGACCTGCATACTGATGTGAGTACCATTCAATTAATCATGTCCTTTTATACTCTGATTACTGCAGCATTCATGCTCCTGAGTACAAAACTTCAGGACATAGTCGGTAAAAAGAAACTTTTCATAATCGGTACTATACTTTATGGTGTCGGTACCTTTACTGCAGCAATAAGTTGGAATACTGGAGTATTATTTATCGGATGGGCATTGATTGAAGGTATTGCAGGAGCATTAATGACACCTGCTACTGTTTCTCTTATAAGTGGAATATATCATGGTGAACAACGTACATTTGCTTTGGCAATTGAAAGTGTAATGGTTTCCATTTCCGCTGCTGTCGGTCCGCTCTTCGGTGGGGTTATGACAACATTCTTCAGTTGGAGATGGGGATTCGCAATTGAATTAATATTCGTTATATTTATTTTAGTAATGCAAAGTAAAATACCTGACTTTGAACCTACTGAATCCAGAAAGGATTTGGATATTACTGGTGCTATAATTTCATTAATAGGACTTGTATTGTTCGTATGGGGTATTTTAATGCTCACAAAAGATACCTCAACCAGTATAATGGTAATCGTTGCTGGTTTAATTATCTTAGCAGCATTTGCATGGTTTGAAAGTAGAAGAAAAAGTAATGGTAAAGTACCTTTACTTGATATGGGATTATTCAAAGACAGAAATTTACGTGTAGGGGCAATCATTAGATTGATTGGTTGTCTTGCAATGGGAGGAGCATTGTTTGCTGTTTCCTTGTTCCTACAAAGTGTAATGCAGTTAAACGCATTAAATACAGGTTTAACTACACTTCCGATGACTATAGGTCTGCTTATATTTGCAATAGCAGCTCCAAGTTTATCCACTAAAGTTGGTCATAAAAAATTAATTGCATTAGGATCTTTAATAGCAATCATTGGATGTGTGATTTTAAGCTTCCAATTCAGATTGAATACATCAATGTATGACTTAATGCCTGGCTTGTTTGTATTGGGTGCTGGACTTGGTTTCGTAATGTCCTTAAGTACAGATATTTCATTAGCTAATATTCCTAAAGAAAATGAGAACAATGCATCTGGTGTTCTTACAACCACACAGACATTAGGTGAATCAATGGGTACAGCAATTATCGGTGTAATCTTAATTCTTGGAGTTATGGGTGGTTTAAGTACTGCAATCGATATGTATGCTCCTGACCATTCAGGTGACCAACAATTCTTTAATGATGCAGCAAATTACCTCCAAACAGCAGGTACTCAGGATAATGTTACACAGGATAGCATTCTTGTAAAAGCTGTAGACACCATTATTCAGGAAGCTATGGGCTTCGTAATGATAGTAACGGCTATTCTGCTGGCAATTGTATTTATTGCAACGTTGCGGCTGCAGCCGAGAAAACAATGAGAGTTTAATCTCTCATTTCTTTTTTTTTTTTTTTAATTGAATCTAATTTAATTCTTTCATACTGTAATTCCTCAAACGATTAATGTGTGTTTCTTATTTTAAAATTCACTGGTTTTCATTTGCACTGATGCAACCGATTGTTTTGACTAGCAGTAGCATATATTACTAACAATAACTCCCATTATATTTGATTTCATCGTCAATTAAAACAAAAGAAGTCTATTAACTATGCTTTTAGTGAGCTCTCTTTTACATTATATGCAAGAGTATTGAAAATCAATCATTGTTTAAACTATTCATAGTATCTAAAAAAGTTCTTTAAACGATTTTTCAAAAAAATACAAT
>JAUNXD010000036.1 GCA_030539985.1 Methanobrevibacter sp. | reverse complement strand
ACGTACGGTTCCAAAGAGGGTGCGGACGAGTAATCGTCCAATCCTATCTAACTTTAAAAAGAAAAGGAGAAAATAGTGTTGAACACTATTCAAGTTTAAGTATTTTAGCAGCGTTTTCATAAAGAATCTGCTGTCTTTCGTTATCGGTTAAATCAATTTTATTAAAGTATTCCATTTCACTGACGGATTCCCACATCGGATAGTCGGTTCCCCACAATACTCTGTCGGCACCGTAGGCATGGATCAATTCCAGTGCAGTTTCAGGACTTAGGGCATATAAGCTTGAGCTTAAGTCAACATATAAGTTTTCATATCCTGACAACTGACGTGTTGCCTCTTCCCACATGCTCCATCCTGCAAAATGAGCTCCAATGAATGTTAATTCTGGAAATTTCTCTAAAAATGCCTTTATCTGTTTTGGATTTGAATAATTGTATCTGAAATCACCGCAGTGAACAAGCATAGGGACGTTACCGTCATTTACAACTTCACCTATCCTGAATGCACGCTCATCATCCATGGAAAACTGCTGGAAATCGGGATGCAGCTTGACTCCTTTCAAACCCAATTCAATCAGATAATCAAAATCGCCCTGAATATCTTCACTGTCTGGGTGAAGGGTTCCAAAGCCTGTGAATAAATCTGGATGTGTGTTTACGGATTCGGCAATGAATTCGTTGATTGATTTTACCTGTTTTGGGGTTGTTGCAACTGAGTGCACAAGATAATGGGTTACTCCAACTTCACTGCCGTCTCTTATCAAATCATCCAGTTTACCGTTAAGGGACATGTCCAAATCATAGAAATCCCTTATTCCAACTACTGCTTTGTCCGCTATTTTTTCAGGATAAATGTGACAATGTGCATTTATAATCTTTTGCATATGATTAAACCACCTATATAATTAGTATAACTTTTCACCGGTATATAGATTTTCTTCAGAATATATTCTTATCAGTCTATCAATCAAATCGTCATACATCAGTCTGTGACCTACCGCTCCTCCCTGAGGTGTTTTCACGTTGTTTAAAGATTTGTCTGAAAACTCCCCGCAGTTATTGATAATATACCACATGCCATGAGGGGTGTATATGAACAGTTCTCCCTCACCTTCTTCCATTCCATTTTTGAAACTGTCATTCGGATCATAAATTTTAGTTGAGTGAACCGCAAGCCTTGAGAGATCCTGTTCGGGTCTTGTGCCTGTCTTTTCAAACAGCATTTTAAGCCATTCATATGATTTGTCTATAAGTTGAGCTTTTTTAATAGGGTCTTTGAATGCTTCTGTAACTTTATTCTGCCTTGACTCCAATGTATTTGTTATTCCAAGTATTTCTTCAACTTTTGAAACATCCTTTTCAAGACATCTCCATCCTTCAGGCCTTCCGGTAACTTGAACGTTTCCCTCTACAAAATCCATTCTTTTGAATTTCCTGAAATATGGCTTTACCTTTTCAAATTCATCATCGGGGATTTTCTGATTTAGCCCATAGAGATACCCATATTCGTTAGCGTCATAACATTTGGTTTCAAGTTTCAATTCTTCAGCCATTTAAATCATCTCTAATTTAATTTTGATTTGCTTTAGTAATATAATTATTGTTATTAAACAAAGTCAATTATTTATTAAGTTTTTCTAGTATTTTTATAAAAAATTTTTTAATTATTGTTAATTTTAACAATTAAAATTTAAATTCGCAAGTTATTTTTATATTGAAAACCAATATTATCTTATGGTAAAAGTTAGTATTTTAGGAGCAACCGGAATCATTGGTAAAAATGTTGCATTTACCCTTGCAAGTGAGGATACAGTTGATGAGATTGTAATGTTTTCAAGGCCTGAAAGTGTTGAAAAGGCAAAAGGGGAAACTTATGATATGTATGATGCACTTGCAGCTCGTGATATTGATTGCAAGTTAACGCCAACTTCTGATTTCAGGCAGATTGCAGGCTCCGATATTGTTCTTATCGCAGCAGGAATTCCAAGGGAAAAAGGAATGAAAAGACTGGATTTGGCGGTTCCGAATGCAAGAATAGTAAGTTATTATTCAAAAAAGATTGCTGATTTTTCTCCGGATTCAATCATACTGGTTGTTACCAATCCCGTTGACGTAATGACAACAGTAGCTCTCAAAGCATCAGGATTTAAAAAGAGCAAGGTGATTGGTGTTGGAAATCATTTGGATTCACTTAGGCTGAAAAACTATTTCTCAAGGCAAATCGACATCAACAGCTCAGAAGTCCATACACGTGTAATCGGGGAGCATGGCGATCATATGGTTCCTCTTTTAAGTTCAACAACAATTGGAGGTATCCCTCTCAAGTATTTCGTTGAGTATGTGGATTTGGACATCACTGCATTGGTTGAACGGCTGAAAAGTGCAGGCAATACCATTATTTCTAAAAAGGGAGCAACTGAATACGGTCCGGCTTTTGCTATTTCCAACTTGATTTCAACAATAATTACAGATACCCATAGGGTTTTAACAGTTAGCAGTTATCTTGATGGTGAAATCGAAAGGGTTGAGGATGTATCCCTTGGCGTTCCTGCAGTAATTAACAAAAAGGGAATTGCAATGATTGTTCCGATTCATATGAACGACATTGAGAAAAAGGAATTTCTCGAAGCTGCCAAAACAGTCAGAGAAGCAACACATGAAGTTTTGGATATTTTAAATTTATAAAGGCGGTTGAATGAGCAATTTCATTAAAAAATGGACTGAATCAAGTCTTATTTTAAAAATTATAATCGGTTTGGCAATTGGTACTGTTTTGGGAATTTTTTTACCGGAATATCAATTCATCGGATTTCCAGGTGAGCTGTTTGTAGGATCACTTAAGGCTATCGCTCCGCTTTTGGTATTTGTTTTGGTGGCATCTGCAATCTCGAAAGCTAAAAAAGGTATCGGGTCCAGATTCAAAACTGTTATCATATTTTATTTGTTCAGTACATTTTTGGCGGCCGTTGTTGCGGTGGTGGGAACTACGCTCTTTCCTGTTTCAATGCCTCTCAACAGTGCAGTTGTTTCCAATGCGACTGCAGTTCCATCAGGGGTAGATGAAGTTCTTTCAGGACTTATTTTAAAGATGGTTACCAATCCGATTCAGCTGTTAATCGATGGGGAATATCTGGGAATACTGTTCTGGTCTGTTGTATTCGGCATTGCTTTGAAATCCGTTGCAAATGACACTACAAAAGACATTTTGTCAGACGTGTCCAAAGCAATAACAAAAATTGTTCAGGGAATTATCCAGTGTGCACCGATAGGTATAATGGGTTTGGTATTCACTTCAGTTTCCCAAAACGGTTTGAATATTTTTACCAGCTACGGTCAACTGATTCTGCTTTTAGTTTCCTGCATTGCCATTGTCGCTTTTGTAACCGACCCGATTATTGCGGGTGTTGCATTAAAACGCAACCCTTATCCGTTGGTACTGACATGTCTAAGGGAAAGCGGCATCACCGCATTTTTTTCAAGAAGTTCAGCGGCAAATATTCCGGTAAACATGAATCTGTGCAAACGTTTAGGCCTTGATGAGGATTTATACTCAATAAGCATTCCTTTAGGTGCAACAATTAACACAGAAGGTGCAGCCGTAACGATTACAGTAATGTCAATGGCCGTTTGCCATGCATTGGGCATTTCGGTTTCAATACCTCTTGCCATATTCCTGAGCATTATTGCAACATTAGGCGCTTACGGAGCTTCCGGTGTTGCGGGAGGTTCGCTGCTGCTCATACCGATGGCATGTTCACTGTTTGGAATTGGTGCAGACATATCCATGCAGGCGGTGGCCGTTGGATTCATAATTGGTGTTATTCAGGATTCCTGTGAAACCGCTCTAAACTCTGCAGGGGATGCATTGTTTTCAGCCACGGCGGAATACTATGACAGGGCAAAGAATGGTGAGCCCGTTAATTTTTTAGGTGAATTTGCAAAAGGTGATTAGATGAAGCTTGTTGTTCAAAGGGTTACTTCTGCAAGTGTGGAAGTTGAAGATAAAATTGTCGGTAAGATTCAGGACGGATTAATGGTTCTGGTAGGTTTTGGTGAAAATGATACTACAAAAGAGGCCGATTATCTGGCCCGAAAACTTGCAAAACTAAGAATATTTCATGATGAAAATGAAAGGATGAACAGATCCGTCATAGACATTGGAGGCAAACTGTTGCTTGTTCCTCAATTCACGTTATATGCTCATACAAAAAAGAACAGACCATCTTTCCATAAGGCTCTTGCACCTGATAAGGCAACAGAGCTGTTTGATTATTTTGCTGAAAAATGCAGGGAGTTTGTTGATGTTGAAACCGGTGAGTTCGGCGCATTCATGAAAGTGAAACTTTTAAATAACGGACCTGTCACAATACTTTTGGAAAAGGAATTCGATTAATAACAAATTGAATACAAAAGGTTTAAAAATACATTCATCCAAATATATTTTCATATTACTTATGGAAGTGGATAAATGTCAATTGAAACTCCAAAATCCAGTGAAATTAAAAGATTAACCGCTCCATTGACTTTCAAACAATCAAAGGCATATGACAGCAGTGGAAATCTGGTTAAATGCAGTGAAACCCTATCTGATGTAAGGTTAATCATAGAGCCGAGAGAGGGCATATTGTCTGATGATGAGATATTGCAGTATGCTCCATTGTCAAAGGCAGCTTCAAAAGTCAGACTCAAGAGAGGCTTTGGAGACTCACAGGACATATTGCTCATTAATGAATCATTGCCGTGGATAGTTGGTTTGTTTTATGTGGTTTTAATCTGCGTTAGTGTACCCTTTGTATTTGCAAGAAATGTTCCTGCAATGGTTGTTTTATTAATATTATTCATAGTGCCACTGACTTACCTGTATCGCATTTTCAGAGTCGGCCGTTACACAAAGACTGTTGAGGCAAAACAGAAACCTGTATCAGATAAAACACCTCAAAAGAACAGTGAAGCTGAAATTAATTATGATGATAAAATCAGCTCTCTTGAAGTCCATGAAAAGGAAATCAATAATTTAAAAATAATATTTGATGTTAAAAACAGAGCAGTGCGTGACCTGATTAAAAAACGATTTGAACCGCCTCAATTGACATATGACAGGTTCATATCAATCATCGACAAATCCGAAAAACTGTTCAATGCACAGGTGGAATCGGCATTAAGCATTATTGATTTGGCAGTTGAGGACACTCCAAGGATTCAAAATGAAATTGCCGATAAAATTAATGTAATGAAAAGAATCATCAATCAGATAGAAGATTTGACAAATGAACTGGTTATCAACATCAGTTCTTCTGAAGAGTCAAGTGATGAGGTTAAAAACTTATTGGAGGATATGGAAAATCTAACTGGTTCGGTTAAAGATTATTAGGTGATACAATGACTAAAAATTGTCCTAACTGTGGAAAGTTGGTTCCGGATGATGCAAAATTCTGCATGGACTGCGGATATGCCTTCGATGGAAAGCAAAATAAAAACATGTTTTCAAACGGTTCAATATTTCTCATACTTATTGCGGTAATACTTGTTGTTGGAGGAATATTCATAATAACGTCAAGCTTTGGAGGTGGAGATTCCTCTCAGGCGGTTGTTGATGATGTGGAACATGTGGATTTGACTATAAATGGTGTCGGAGGATGGGATAACCCAGCCGATTCCGATTCAAAGGCAAGCTATAGTTTGTACACTGAAGCAATATTCAACAGTGTTCCCGATAACATTAAAGAATATAATGTAAAGACTATATATTATGATTCAAACGGTACTGAAATAGGTCATGAAACTGAAAAATTGGAAAATGTTTATTATGATACCGATTATGCAATTTCATTCGGATTTTACACCGCATACAAATTGCCTGATCCTGACCATGTTACAGTCGAAATTATTTTAAACGGTAAAGTTATTGATAATTATACAGAAAAGATTGACAGAAATAAAATTGATTATTTAAATTAAGGGTGATAAAATGGCTGAATTCTCACTTGATGTAGATGAAATAAAAGAAGATGTTAAAAATTCATTGAATGATGAAAAGGTAAAATTGGAAAACTCAAATCTTAAAAATCAGGCAAATGATAATGCTGAAGCAATATTTGACACTGATTTGAACAATCCTCAAGAAAGAGAGACTATTTTAAAACCATTGGATAATTTTGGTTTAAATGAAATGTCCAGATCAGCGTCTCACAATGAAATGCTGGCCACAAGATTTGTCGATTTGACAAAAGGTGGCAAAGAGGCAGATACCATTGGGGAACAGCTGATGGAGTTAAACAAGCAGATGAAAGACCTTGACCCAAGTAAAGTTGATTTTGCCAAAAAGGGCGTTATCGGAAACCTGATGAATCCTGTCAGAAAATACTTTGCCAAATATGAAAAGGCTGAAGTTGCAATTTCAGACATTGTTCAGTCCCTTGATAAAAGCAGCAAAGTATTGCAGAATGACAATACAACTCTTTTAAATGAGGAAACCTATTTGAGAGAAGTTACCAATAAGCTTCTGGCTGACATTGAGCTTGGTAAGAAAATGGATGATTCAATAGAGGCTCAAATCAGGACTGCTGAACTTGATGGCGTCGACCAAAACAAGATTGATTTTGTCCGTGAAGAGATTCTCTTCCCATTAAGGCAGAGGATTATGGATATGCAGCAGATGATTGTTGTAAATCAGCAGGGTATCATTTCACTGAATGTCATCAGACGTAACAACAAGGAACTGATTCGTGGAGTCAACCGTGCTAAAAACGTTACCGTTTCAGCTTTGAGAACCGGTGTGATGGTTGCAAGTGCATTGTATGACCAGAAAATCGTAATGGATAAAATCAATATCCTGAATCAGACAACTGAAAACATTATAGAGACAACTTCCCACATGCTTAAGGAGCAGGGCAGTGAAATTCAAAAGCACAGTGCAGAGACCATGATTTCACCTGAAGTTTTAAAGGCTTCCTTTGCTGAGGCTCTGCAGGCAATTCAGGATGTAAGCAATTATAAGGTACAGGCCCTTCCTCAAATGAAACAGACTATTGAACTGTTTAGTGATATGGCTCAGGATGGTCAGAAAGTTGTTGAAAAGATTGAAACAAACAATAACAGTCTTATAGAATAGAAATGAATATAATTGACAAGTTAATTAAATCATGGTGGGTAATCCTTTCATTTATACCGTTTGTTAATGGTGCGGGATTCATATATATCGGATCCAAACACAATAACAGAAATTGGATTATTGAAGGGGTTATATATGAAATTCCATGGTTTTTTTACATTTTATATGCTGGCATATATGGATTTCCAAAGTTATTTGCCTTCAATCAGACTAGTGTGGTATCGCTTTTTGCCGAACTTTTGATGTTTGTAGGTATCGTAAGGTCATTTTGGGTTGCAATTAAACTTTGGAATGTATATGACAATAAGGAAAAATATGCACAAAATCCCACCGAGTTGAATAATCCAACAGAAGCTAAAGAAAACAACAAGTTTTCAACAGGAGCTTCATGTTGCTTATGCCTTGCTCTAATATTTTTCATATTTGCAATCATAGCCATTTTATAATATTTTGATATCATGTTTCGAAAAATGAGAAGAAAAAAACAGGAGCTTTCCAAAGAGGAATGCATAGACATACTGACCAACGAGCCACGTGGAGTGCTGGCGCTTTTGGGTGATTACGATTATCCCTACACAGTTCCGATGAGCCATGTATATGTTGACAGCAAGATATACTTTCACGGTGCAATGAAAGGCCACAAGAATGATGCTGCAAGAAGATACGATAAGGTTTCATATTGCGTCATGGACAGCGGAGTCAAAAACGATGACGGATGGTCATACACATTTAAAAGTGTCATTGTCTTTGGAAAAATCAGAATCCTTACCGATGAAAATGAAAAAATAGATAAATTAACATATCTCGGAGACAAGTTCTTCCCTACCCATCAGGACACCATTGATGAAATTGAAAGACTGCTCGGCAAAACCGAAGTGTTTGAAATAACCGTGGAGCATATGAGCGGAAAAATAGTGGAAGAAAAATAGACTTATTTTTTCTTAAATTTGGTTTTCAAAAGGCACTGCTGGATGAATTCCCGATATTCATCATCAGTAATGTTGTTTGAAAGCAGTTTCACTGCAAGCTCGGAGATATTATCCCTTGAATTCAAAAGATAACATTCTCCCTCAATGAATCTGTAATATGGAATATTCATTTAATCCTCCCCTATAACCTTAATGTCATCAAATGCATCATAATCTGATACATAAATCATGCATACTTTGTCTTTCAGTCCAAAAACAAAGGAATAGCTTTCATTATCATATTTTTGATAATATCCTGAATATCCAAGCATTTTTGTTGGAGATCCTCCGACATTGGCTGCGACCTCCTGGCTGTTGATGCCTGCACCTGGAGTTCTTGTAACTCCTATTTCAATGTAGGTTTTATCATTGCTCCATCCCATTGCACTTGATTTGACATTACCGTCATAGCTGACATCTGTTCTTGATGGTTCGCTGATATAATCAGCAGGTATCTCAAACTGGACATTGTCGACAGTGACAATTTGGGTTTGCGGAGTCATAACTGCAAAGGACACTAATAGAACTGCAACTGCAGCAATGATTATCAATGGAGTTTTATACTTTGTGATGAATGAATAATTTGACGTAATGGCTTTCTCGCCACAATTCGGACAGAAAACATCACTGTCCTTAAGCTTAACGCCACAGTTTCTGCAATACTTTTCCATTTTCAAAACCTCAATTATATTATAGTATTAATATGTTAAAATATAAAATAGTACTATGATTGGAAATGATTGGGATTTGGCTTTGGAAAGTGAATTTGAAAATGACTATTTTTTAGAAATTCAGGATTTCATTGATGAGGAATATTCAAAAAAGACAATATATCCTCCATATGATGAGATATACAATGCATTCATCTTCACTCCACTAAGCAACGTCAAGGTTGTCATATTAGGCCAGGACCCTTATCATGAAGAGGGCCAGGCTCACGGACTTGCATTTTCAACACCTGACGGCAGGCCGATTCCAAGATCACTTAAAAATATATTCAAGGAAATCAATGCCGAATATGACTATCCAATTCCCGAATCCGGATGTCTCGAGTCATGGGCAAAACAGGGCGTTTTCTTATTGAACACAGTTTTGACAGTTGAAAAAGGCAATGCAAACTCCCACAGCAAATGCGGATGGCAGACATTTACCGACAATGTTATTAGGATATTGGATAAACAGGACTATCCTATAGTATTCATGCTTTGGGGAAAACAGGCTGAAAAGAAAAAGGAACTGATAACAAACCCGAATCATTTGATTTTGATAACTTCCCATCCTTCACCCTTTTCTGCAAGACGAGGATTTTTGGGCTCAAACCATTTCAGACTGGCCAATGAATTTCTGCATGATAACGGTTTGGATGAAATTGATTGGAAACTGTAAATCAGCTCATGACTCCGAAATTGATTTCGTTGCTTCCAAATGATACAAATGAATGAGGTTCATAAAGGTTGTCAAATTCAGGAGGTATCCTGAACTCCTCAAAGCCCACTGTTGCTCATGTCCAGTTGTCGCAATCAGAGGCACATGCCATATTGATTAACACAAACAATGCAAATGCAAAAATCAATATCTTTCGAATCATAATAATCGTTTAAATAATTATTTCATAATTGCCCTTGCGGTTGTCCCTCATCCGTGAATCCATATCTACCAGATCATAAACCAGAGGATTTGCAACCAGCATCATCCAGATTTCATATGTGACTTTTATGAATTCGTCGTTGAGCCTTATATGGTCATGGACAATTGGGCATTTGTATGGAAACTCGGTTTCATCAAATATCAGATGAAATTCACCGTTCCTGTCAAGGTGTGGAATAAGTGGAAATGTCCTGCACTGAATAGGTCTGATTGACCTGTCACATTTCGGTGGGTTTTTGCATTTGACAAGGTATATTTGACCTTTCCATGAATGAGGATATTTAATTTCTGATGAATCGATGTAATATAGCTCAAATTCTGGACTGTTCTCATACATGAGCTCTTCGCCCGGAAGCAGGTACAGTGCCAGCTCTTCATTTCTGTAATCTTCAGCGTCATATACGCAGCATACTTCACCGCATAGTTTTCCGCAATCGAAGTCTACAGGTGAAACGCTATCCAGTCTTTCATATATTTTTTCGATTGATTTTTTCATTTCTCGAGCACCAATTTCCATGGTTTTTATTTTGATTTTGTATGGTTAAATAATTTTTTTTATGGGATTTTTGAAAAAAATCATTAATTCGATAATATGTTCTTAATTTTCTAAAAATTCAATGATATGTAGTAATTTTTCATTACATATGAGCTTTACCAATGTTTTTAATTTAAATAAGTTAATTCAATAAGCATTTTCATATAATAAGCTCATTTTGAATTATTTGTAGTTTTAAATACTTTTGGTTTTTAAAATATCAATTCATATGTTTTAAGCTTTTTGTAGTTAAATTCAAATAAAAATTTACCAAAAGTTTAATTTTAATGTATTTTTAATCTTATTTAATAAAATTAAACAATTTTAAATGGATTTAGAAAATAAAAAGCTTTATATAAGATATTTGTAATAAGTATTAGGTGAAGTGGGAATCGAAGCCCACGGATATGTTATAAAAAATTTGTTTGGAGGTAAAATATTTTGAACATGAAAATATTGCGCACTATGCTTCTGGCATTGATATTGATATTTTCAATCGGTGCAATTTCAGCTAGTGACGTTAATATGACAGATTCAGATACTCTCG
>JAUNXD010000232.1 GCA_030539985.1 Methanobrevibacter sp. | reverse complement strand
AAAAGAAACCATAGAACAGGAACAAACTATACTTGAAGGAGACTCTGATTTAATAGATCAAATCCTAAAAGAAATTGGTAAAAAATAACTGCCCATTTATTTTTTAATTTTAAAAAATTCCAAAAAAATATACTTGTTTTATTTGAAAATAGCACCAATATTTCAAAAAGTTATACTCCAAAGTATCAAAATTATTGAAGCTAAAACATATCATGTTAAACCACAAGTACAATTCAGAAAATATGTTTCAGCCCATCTACATCAAAACTACAATTTGAATCCTGTTCCTATGAACTGGGCAACATCACGTCCTGTGTCATCCGAAATGTCCACATTAACAATAGAAGAAGTGCGTCCGCTCTTGCGGCAGGTTGCCTTTGCAATCAGCTTTTCCCCTTTTGGAGCTGAAAGATAATGAATATCAACCTGCTGGGCTACAGTCAGCTGATGAATCTGATTTGACAACACAGCAAATGCGAAATCGGCCAGAGTAAAAATCACTCCACCCATCACGCCCCCATAGGCGTTTCTGTGATCATCTGTTATCTCAAGAGAACATACTGCCTCCTCTTCTGTAAGCTCATCCAGTGTGACTCCAGTTATTACTGCAAACTTGTCTTTGTAGAAAAATTCCCTTGCCTCTTCAACCATTTCGAAATTAGCCATATTTTCACCTATAATTAATTTAATCTAAAAGATAGTATATCCCCAAAGCTATATATCTATTTTGGAATATGGTCGATTCAACCCCTGTGAAGATGAGGAATAATCCAGACAAGGATTATTGAAACCAGACAGGATATGATAATTGCCGGAGGATAGAAGAAATAACCGATTGCGATTCCCACAGACACAATAACAACAGTCGAAAACAGTGGCAGATTGCTTTTCAGTGCAAGCATAAGTGCAACATTTCCCTTATCCACCTCCTTAAGGGCATTGGCAGTAACGATTGAAATCAACGCAACCACAATAAAATCAAGTCCGTAGCATGCCTGTGCCACAAATGAATAGAAGTTTTGGGCAACAAAGAGCGAAAGGTACGGAATCAGTGACAGCACAAACATTGCCGCTCCAATCAACCATATGACCTTTCCATTTATTTTGTTTACGATTGAAAATAGATTGTTGTTGTAGTTCCAGAAATTAAAGCAGACTATGAAGCTGATGAAATATGCAATGAATTCGAGCTTCAAGTCAAAGAGCGCATCCCATGTGCCTAATGAAGCCATTCCAATGTCAAGCACGATGACCGTCAGGATGATTGCAACGATTGCATCGAACAATGCCTCAAATCGCTCACTGCTTTCTATTTCGGATTTTGCCATGACCGCCATGACGAACCAGTAAAAGGTAGCCAGGATACATGAAATGTAAATTCCCTGAGGATAGACAGTGTAGGTCAGAATGAATCCAGCAAGAATTATCGCCACGGGAACGTATCTCCTGTAGTCCCTCAAATCAATTTTTTTAAGCTTTTCATTGTACGGGTTTGCCCGGATGATGAGATATGTGGAAATCGTATAGAGGACGTTTGTCGCCAAAAAGAGAATTCCAAACATTGTCTGTGCCGGAACGGATGTTGGATACAGTGCCACCCATGTTGCTAAATATGGAACAAGAGATATTACACATATCAAAACACCATAAACACAAACGACCGAGTTGTCTATCTCATCCACCATCTGGAACAGGTTATGGTCATTGTACCATGTGTTGAATATAATAATAAAACAAATCAGATAGGTAACATATCTTATGTTCTGGCTTAAGATTGCCGCCCATGTTGCCGTTTCAGGCTGCGGCAGCTTTAAAACAAGCACTGTAATGATGATTGCAAGAACTGCATCCATGAATGTTTCAAACCTATTTGTCTGCATGATTAAAGATTTGACTTTATAGTATAAAACATTATTTTTTCAATTGTCATCAGTACCCGCATTCGTCAAAGTGTTTTCTAATCTTTGTATAGAACTCTTCGGCGGTAAAGTCGAAATCGTTGTTGAATGACTTGTAGGCAAGGGTGCAGTCTTTTTCCAGGTTAAACCTGAAATCTGGACATTTGTCAAATAGCCTTTCAAAGCAGTTCAGCGAATGCTCAGGCAGTTTTTCCTCATCAAATGGCACCTTTCCAACCATGACCCTCATTGCAAAAAACAGGACAGTGAACTGTAAAGCTGATGCATAGGCGTCATAGCAGTTGCCGTAATCAAGATTGACTTCGAAGTAAATCAGGAAGTTGACAAGCACATGTGAAACCCAAATCAGGGAATTCGGCTCGAACCTTTCAAGCTGCAGGTCTGTGAACCTGTAAATCATGTCTTCCAAATCGGCATCGCCGTTTTCGCAGAATCCTACAAATTCCTTAAATGAGTAGTTTGTCAGGTACTTGGTGTATGCATCCTTTATCTCATCACTGCAGGGATATCTTGAAATCATTTTCAGGTCTTTTGGTCTCAATACTTTAGGATAGGTAAACATCATATTAAGTTATGTTTAATCAATTATTAATGCTTTTGAAAAAAAAACTCTCCAACTGAAAAAGAAAAATCCTCACCAGAACAAATATTAACTAAACAGTACAACGGTTTCCAATAAGAAAACCAAAGATAATAAACCATATGAATATGGTATGAATTCAATGATTAAAAAAGAAGAGTTGAAAACTCTTGAAAAAGAAAAAAAGTCAAGGAAATCTATACGATTCCTTGTGCGTTCATAGCGTCAACAACTTTCTTGAATCCTGCGATGTTTGCTC
>JAUNXD010000231.1:1836-2784 GCA_030539985.1 Methanobrevibacter sp. | reverse complement strand
TGCTGATACTGAAAATATGAATAACAATCAAACGATTGTGGATGATTGTCTTGAAGACATTGATTTAAATCAAAATCAGAATGTTTTAAAACAAGTTAATTCTGAGGAGGTCATGGAGGAATCCGAAGAGGTTACTGTAGATAATTGGAATGATTTGCAGTATTACTGTTCCTTAAATGATAAGGATTATACCCTGAAACTCAAGGAGAATACCAACTATTATCCGACTGACCCGACAGATTCAGTTTATCAGATTACCATAAATAATAATGTTCGCATTATTGGAAGTGAAGGCGCTTACTTTGGAGATAATTCTGTTGACTTTAGAGATATTACTTATACTGCAATTAAGGTAAATGACAATTCTGGAATTGGTATTACTTTACAGAACGTTACATTCAAATGGATCGGTACCCGATACCAGTCCGATGGAGTATTTCTGATAATGGGAGGTAATGCAAACAATGTTTTTGAAAATTGTCAGTTCACTCAGATATCAACAAATATCGGACATTCAAGCATTCTCCAAATCAAAAGTGGTTTTGCATTGATTAAAAACTGTACCTTCATTAATTGTACCACTGACTTCGGTTGTTTAAGTGTTTATAATCCTAATGATGATCCGACAGGATTATGTACCCGTGCTTCTATGGAAGTCACTGACTCCTACTTTGAGGGTAACTATGCTAGAACCGAACCGGGCTGTATCAATAACTGTGGCATACTTGTTGTCAATAACAGTACTTTTTATAGAAATAGTGCTTTCTGGTGGGCAGGTGCTATACATACTCATGGCGGAGCTAACACTACCATATATGATTCTGACTTTATAGATAATGTTGCAGGTTGGAATGGTGGAGCACTATATACATATAGTTTTTTACAGATTTATAGATCAAACTTTATTGGCAATAATTGTACTACTAATAATGGTGGTGGTGCTATAGG
>JAUNXD010000231.1:0-1826 GCA_030539985.1 Methanobrevibacter sp. | reverse complement strand
TCTCCATATATTCATATTGAAGATTCATTGTTTAAGGATAATGAGAACTTATGTTGGGGACTTGATAACCTATCAACTTCAGGTACTGGTCGTGGTGGTGCTATATCATTAATGGATAGTGGTGGTCTTGAAGTATATAATAATATATTTATTAGTAATAGTGCTTCTATAGGTACTGCTATTTGTGCTATAAGTGGTGGTCTTAGTCAAGGTTCACCTAATGTTAGGATAGTAGGTAATCAGTTCATCAATCATACACGTGTAGGTGATGTGTTAAACATCCGCCTGGCGGCAGGATCAATCTCTGAGATTAGGGACAATTATTTTGTAAATAATTCCATTGAATTTTCCAAACTCAAACTTGTGGCTGATGACCCGAACTCTTTTGGAAATGTTACATTTTATATTGATGTTGCTTTGAAAAATCCAAGTTATTATGATTCAGACATTTTGGATAATGTAGACTATGATGTTTATGTTGATGGGGCATATAGTACAACAGTTTCAAGCAGGAATTTTACACTTAATTTAGGAAAAGGCAATACTGCCCATGTTTATGTAGTCCCATCTATATCAAACAGTAAAAGTAATGAAGTTTTAGCAGGTATTGCAAAAACATATATTTATGTTTCACAGAATTCAGGCAGTGATGAAAATGACGGGTCCACCAGACAGAACCCGGTCAAGACATTGGCCAGAGCAATCGAACTTGCAAATGTCACTGAAAATATAGTCATCATGGATGGAACATTTGGAGAAACAGGTTTAACAATTAATTACAATTTAACTGTCGTTGCCGAAAATAATGCTGCAATAACAGTAACCGGTAATGCATTTAAGATTACTGATGGGGATGTAAAATTTGTTAATTTAACATTCAAGAATTCTAAATATGGGTCAAACAGTAAAAATAGACTCATTTTACAGGAAAATAATGGTTTTTTAATATTTGAAGATTGTACATTTGAAGGAAATGAATATAATACACATATTGAAGCTTCAGGTATTTTTGAAGGTCAGAATTTAATATTCAACAATAATAAAAATGGAGCATTGGTCAGATGCAATTCAATTTCCATTAAATCTTCAACATTCATCAGTAATGTGGGAACATATACTATGTATAAATCATTGCTGATGTATAATACTGAAACATACAAATTTGAAGCTGAAAATTCAACTTTCATTGGAAATACTGTTAATAGTGGAGTAATTAATACTAAAAGAGGAACAGGGACAATCACAGACTGTACATTTACAGGAAATACTGCCGTATCTGGAGGTTCAAGTTCAGCAATATTTATTGAGGATACTTCTTCGCTGATTATTCAATCCTCTAAATTTATGGACAATAATGATAATGGAAAATCTGCAGTAATTTATTTGCAGGGGTCTGTTTTAATAAGGGATTCTATTTTCCTCAATAATCATTATGGAAGTAATGTTTGGGTTGTAAATGCAGTTAATGATGCTGCCCATAAAAGGGTCATAGCAAATAATAACTGGTGGGGCACTACTTCAGATAATACAGTTCAACCAGCATTAAAATATGCTCCGCAATACTGGCTGGTATTAAATGCAACTTCCATAAACAATGAATTAGAACTCAACAAAGCACTTCCTGTTCAATTTACATTTACTCAAATCGATAACAATGGCAATGTAACCTTTTATGATGGTTTTAACTTACCTAGCTTTGATTTAACATTAACTGCTGTTAACGGAACCTGCAGTGACGATAAAATAACTGTCAAAAACGGAATTGCCACTACATATTTCACATTGACCCAAAAATCCACTGCATCCCTTATAGGAACTTTCAATGG
>JAUNXD010000230.1:2600-2815 GCA_030539985.1 Methanobrevibacter sp. | reverse complement strand
TGGAATGATGGCTGACTGTTGATGAGGCAGCAATTACATTAAAGTCATTGTCATTTAGTAATTCCACTAGTTCAAGTAATGAATCTGTTACATGTGCATTTCCGTAGTTAACGACGGCTATTGCAGGAGTATTGTCACCTTTTATTTTTGATAGTCTTTCACGTGCGGTTTTTGGAATTCTTCCTGCAAAAACAGGCATCCCGACAACAGCAACA
>JAUNXD010000230.1:0-2564 GCA_030539985.1 Methanobrevibacter sp. | reverse complement strand
TCTGATTTGAAAATTAATAGGTTACAACTTTCTTTTTTCTGGTTCAAATTATCCGCTATTCTCTCAGCTACTTTCTGACTGGTTCCTGAAGGACTGAAAAATATTTCAACAATTGGCATGTTTTCACCTGATTAATTATTTATAGAAACTATTTAATATTATTAAAGTTAAAAAAATTATTTGGTGATACGATGGAATTAATGAAAGAGCTATCTTTAGCGCCAGGTGTATCTGGTTCAGAAGAAAAAATAACTGAAATTATTACACGTGAATTGAAAGACGTAGCTGATACAATTGAAACTGACAGTATGGGAAACTTGATTGCAACCAAAAAGGGTGAAAAGAAAGCGCCTAAAGTAATGCTTGCTTCCCATATGGATGAAATCGGTTTGATGGTAAGATACATTGATGATAATGGGTTTATTAAATTTTCAAACATTGGTGGAATAAACGACCAGATGCTGATGAATCAGACTGTAACTATTCACTCTTCAGTGGCTGAACCTATTGTTGGAGTTATCGGTTCAAAACCTCCTCATGTAACAACTCCTGAAGAGAGAAAAAAGGTAGTCAAATATGATGACATGTTCATAGATATTGGAGCTAAAGACAAAGAAGAAGCTGAAAAGATGGTGAGAATCGGAGATAAAATGACTTTCAATTCTTTATTTGTTGAATATCCAAATAATTTAATAATGGGAAAAGCTCTGGACAATCGTGTAGGCTGTTATGTGATGATGGAAGTTTTAAAGAGAGTCAACACCAGGGCTACTGTTTATGGTGTAGGTACCGTTCAGGAAGAAGTGGGTCTTAAGGGGGCTAAAACATCTGCATTCAAGTTAAATCCTGATCTTGCAATAGCACTTGATGTTACCCTATCCGGTGACCATCCGGGAATCAAGCCTGAAGAGGCACCTGTCGTTATTGGCAAAGGCCCTGCAATTATTTTAGCCGATGCAAGCGGAAGAGGTATTTTAACCCAACAGTCCGTTAAGGATATGCTCATCAAAGCTGGTGATGAAAACGATATTCCATATCAGTTGGAAGTTAGTGATGGTGGAACCACTGATGGAACTGCAATTCACTTGACTCGTGAAGGAATTCCAACTGGTGTTTTATCTGTCCCTACTCGTTATATACACACTCCGGTAAGTGTATGCAGTATGGAAGATATTGAAAATACTATTCAATTGATTACTGAAGCTATAAATAACTTATAGCTTTCTATTTTTTACTTTTTTTTAATTTAAACAGTTTATTTAAATCTGGCATCTGATTTTTGTGACTTTGCCTTTTGGTGTTTTGTTTCAAACCATCCGATTTTCAGCTCGTCAATTGTATCCTCGTATAATTGTGGAACGTATGGTTTGATGTCAAGTAAGGGTGTTCCGTCCAATATGTCTACATTTTCTATGTGGACAGTATTTCCTTCTACTTTATTTACTTTAACGACACTCATTCCGATTCTGTTTGGTCTTTTAGGAGATCTTGTTGCAAAAACGCCATGGGTGTCATTGTCCATGAATGGCTTTACCTCAAGCATGTATCCTTCCACCTTGTGAAGAAGGTAAATTAAGTGAATGTGTGAAAAATCTTCCAAATCTTTCAATCCATCAACATATTTGTCTTTAATCTCAATAGTTCCCTGAATTCCTTTTGCACCTGTCGGCTGGATAGGCATTCCATCAATTTTTTTAAATTCGGTATGGATTGTACCGATTGATTCTAATTCAATATTCATATTTATTATATTCATTACCATCATTATTAAAACTATCTTTTTCGATATGAAGCATTTAATGAAATCGATTTAAAAATCCTTATTTTTGCAAAAAACGAAACATTTATATACAATTCGATATAACATTATATTGTCGAAAACATACTGAGGTGAAATTATGAAACTTAGTGCAAGAAATCAATTAAATGGTAAAATTACAAATGTCGAACTTGGAGCCGTTATGGCTAATATTAAAATCGAAATTTCAGAGCCAAATACTATTACTGCAGTCATTACTAAGGAATCTGCTGAAAAGTTAAGTTTAGCTGAAGGCGATGATGTTACAGCTATTATTAAGTCTACTGAAGTAATTATAGGTAAATAAATTTAGGGTGATCAATATGCAACTCAGTGCAAGAAATCAATTAAAAGGTAAAATCGTAAGTGTTGACAAAGGTGCTGTAATGGCTAACATCAAAATTGAAGTTAGTGAACCTAATACTATTACTGCTGTCATTACTAAAGAGTCAGCTGAAAAGTTAGGTTTAGTTGAAGGTGATGATGTATCTGCTATTATTAAGTCTACTGAAGTAATTATTGGGAAATAGGATTAATATCCTATAAATCCTAATAATATTAAAACCACAAGAATAACAATTCCTGCTTTTAAAAGTGTTTTTAAATTTTTTATTATTGCATAAATAATAAGGAATATGATTGCAAACCTTAAAATGGTCATTAACATATTTTTATCCACCAGCTAATATTGTTTTAGTTCCTTCTTTGGATATTTCCTCTTTTTTAAATTCAACATCATATTTTACAGTTTCAATAACTTCTTTTA
>JAUNXD010000229.1:2464-2833 GCA_030539985.1 Methanobrevibacter sp. | reverse complement strand
TTCGCAGAAGGAAGAAGGTGCGAGTCTAATATCCAAAACATCACCAGCGCGAGTATGATTAATGAATTTATTTCCAACTATAACCACATCAGGTGATCCGTAAGATCCAGCACTGATTGCGCAGATTGCAGTTCCATAAGATGCACTGTTTTTAATAAAAGTGGTATTTCTAACTTCAAGACCGCCTTCATCCATGATTGAGATTGCACCTCCACGACCAGTACCTGATGACAAATCATTTATTGACCAACAGGTATTTTCATTGCCTTTAAAAAATGAATCCTGAACATAAATATAAGGAGCATGCTGATACTTACACCCACCAATTGCACCACCGCCATTATTTGTGGTACAGTTATTATTTATAAA
>JAUNXD010000229.1:2141-2454 GCA_030539985.1 Methanobrevibacter sp. | reverse complement strand
CATTCCAACCTGCCACATTATCCAAAAACAGGGAGTCATATATTGTTGTATTGGCGCCACCAGTAGTATGTATTGCACCAGCCCACCAGAAAGCGGAATTTTTATAGAATGTTGAATTTCTAACTACCAATATACCGCAATTATTTATGGCTCCAGGGGCAGTTCTACCGTAATTACCTTCAAAGTATGAATCAGTAACATTCATACGGGCAAGAGAACATAACGTATTAGAGTCATCATCCGGATTATATACGCTCAAACAACCAAAATCATTACTACAATTAATAAAGGTACAGTTTGTAAGTACCAAATC
>JAUNXD010000229.1:0-2131 GCA_030539985.1 Methanobrevibacter sp. | reverse complement strand
TTGATATGCAATATTGCTGAATGACCTATATTTGT
The DNA here is from genome assembly GCA_030539985.1 of Methanobrevibacter sp. Classification (GTDB taxonomy): domain Archaea; phylum Methanobacteriota; class Methanobacteria; order Methanobacteriales; family Methanobacteriaceae; genus Methanocatella. The sequence continues at coordinate 2,096 of JAUNXD010000229.1, read as the reverse complement.
GGAAATATCTGTAAAGTAGCAGTCATCGAAATAGTTGATGGCATTACCGCCCATGACCATAAAGATTCCATCGGGCTGATAGCTTGTACCAATCCACTTGAATGTCACTCCCTTAAAGGAGATGCCTATTCCATTATTGTCAGGGACTTTCATTGCAGCGTATGTGATGTTTCGAGGATTTGGAGATGAATCTCCGATATAAGCCCCTTCAGATCCTATTATTGATACATTATTGTTGAATATAATTTGATTATCGATAGATGTGGGATTTTTCGGATAATAATTGGTATGTTCCTTCAGTTTCAGGATATAATTCTTGTCGTTTAGAGAAGCATAATATTGAATATCCTCCCAGTCATTCACTTCAATTTCGCTTGAATCCTGGGAAATAACCACTGAATCATCAATTAGTTGATTATCCTGAGATACAGTTGAATTCAAATCGTTTGCATCACTTGCAAAAGCGTTTCCTATGCTAAATAGCAATATCAACAATATTACAATCATTAAACTTCCATTAAAAATCTTCATGACATCTACCTATCAATATTTAATGATATATCTATATTGTTAAAAATATATAAATTTTTCAAATTTAATTGAATATTAATAGAACCAATTTAAATAATTTAGTTTTTTCTAAAAAAAAAGTTAAAAATATTTATTAAAAAAATAAAGCAATAAATATTGCTTTTAAATGAAAAAAGTGCTGTTGAAATAATAATTTCAACAGCTAAAATATGTATCCACGTTTTTTCTTGTGTTTGTAGGATATTTCAAATGAATTCAATGCAATATTTTTTATGACTTGAGAATCTTCGTCGGTGATGCCGACAACGTCTTCCCATTCGCTTTCCAATTTGGATATCTCATCCAGAACCTCCCTACCCTCATCGGTCAGTGAGCAGTCATATGCAAGGCCGTTTTCAGGCGCTTCATCGACTTCAATCAGTCCTTTTTTGGCAAGTTTCTGATAGCTTTTCAAATACAATTCCAGGTGTGTATTGAACCACTTATTTTTTTCTGCCTTTTCAAACTGTCTGATTCTGATGCGTTTGTGATGAGGTTTTTCGTGCTTTTTTACTTGTTTTAAGAGTTTGATTTGAGATTCATGTAAAAATACGCTTAGATTTTCACGAACATATGTCATTTTGGATTCCTGAATAATTCCTATTAAAGCGGGTGCATTCATGTTTTCTATTGCTTTTACGTGTGGATGAGACATCATATCACCATTATTTCATTTGTCCGAATATTCCTCTCATGAGCCCTTTTGTTACTTCACGTGCTGCAGTGTTCATCGCCTGAGATGCTGCTTTTTCAATAGCCTTCTGTTGAGCAGTCTTTTTGGTTCGTTTACCTCCTGCAGGCTGTCCTCCAGTTAGAACAGTTCCAATTATATCTCCCAAAACAGATCCCTGCTGTTGAGCAGGAGCCTCTTGAGGGGCTTCAGGTGCAGGTGCAGGTTCAATTTCCTGAGTCTTAACCTCTTCTATAATTTCCTTATCAACAGCTGCAACTTCACTTTCAATATCCTGATTTGAATCAATTTTTTCAAGTAGCATCTCATATGCTGACAGCGGATCGACGGCTTCACTATATTTTGATTTGAACACTGATACATTGATTAAATCAGACCTCATTGAATCTTCAATGGCTCCTATGTGACTTTGTGGAGGAACAATGTTGACCTTTTCAACCACTGTAGGAGTTCCTTTTTCATCCAAAACAGATACCAATGCCTCACCAATACCCAAGTTAGATATTTCTTGGGCAGTGTCGAAGTTAGGATTCGGCCGGAATGTTTCAGCAGCCACTTTAACAGCCTTTTGATCTTTTGGAGTGTATGCGTGAAGCGCATGCTGAACCCTGTTTCCAAGCTGTGCCAATATGTCATCAGGAATATCTGCAGGAGACTGTGAAATGAAGTAAAGTCCAACACCTTTTGATCTGATTAACCTTACAATCTGTTCGATTTTCTTTGCGAATTCAGGGGACATGTCATCAAATAACAAATGTGCCTCATCAAAGAAGAATGCGAATTTCGGCTTGTCTAAATCTCCCACTTCAGGCAGGTTCTGATATAAGTTGGACAG
>JAUNXD010000228.1 GCA_030539985.1 Methanobrevibacter sp. | reverse complement strand
CTGTTCTGACAATCCTGCTTTTAAGCTTCAAATCTCCAAACTGACACTCATCAAAAATATCTTTCATAAAATAACCCCAATATTTAAAAGCATAAGTAAATTTTGACTTACCAAAAAAAAGAATAAAAAAATGGTTATTCTTCCTTAATAACCATTAAACCTGTTCCATTGCTTACTGCATCACCAGGTTCCACAAGAATGTCTGTTACAACACCATCATATTCAGCTTCGATGTTATTTTCCATTTTCATGGCTTCAATAACGCAGATAGGAGACCCTTTGGTAACCTTGTCTCCAACTTCAACCGAAAGCTTGATTACCATACCCTGCATGGTGGAAAGAACTGTGCCCTCTTCATAATCAGCCGGTTCATCACCATCACCTTCGCCAATATTTACAAAGCCAGTAGGCATGATTTTGACTTCGAAAATGTCCCCATCGACTTCAACGCTGTATTCTGTTGGAATTGCATCTTCTTCAACAGGGTCCTGAACCTTAGTGCAAAGTTTTTCCTCTTCAGCTTCGCCTTTAAGGAATTTCGGAGCGATTGGAGGGTACAATGCATAGGTCAATGCATCTTCATCTGATTTGACGAATCCTTTTTCTTCACCTTCTTTTTTGAACTTGTCGAATTCATCTTCAAGCAAATCTGCAGGCCTGCAGGTTATTACCTCTTCATCCCCAATGATTTTTTTGGATATTTCAGGGTCAACTGGAGCTGGTGATTTACCGTACATTCCTTTCATGTATTCCTTGACTTCATTGGATACTGTTTTGTATCTTTCCCCACCTAAAACGTTCATTACTGATTGAATACCTACAATCTGACTTGTAGGAGTTACAAGAGGAGGGTATCCCATGTCTTTTCTGACCCTTGGCATCTCATCCAAAACATCAGTGTATCTGTCAATGGCACCTTGCTCTTTGAGTTGTGAAATGAGATTTGAAAGCATTCCACCAGGAATCTGATATAACAACACATCAGTGTCAACACTTTCTGAAATCGGGTCAAGAATACATTGATATTTGTCTTTAATGTCTTCAAAGTATTTTTTGATATGAGTCAATAAGTTTAAATCAAGACCTGTGTCAAATTCTGTTCCCTGAAGAGCGGCAACAATACTTTCAGTAGGTGGCTGGCTTGTTCCCCAGGCAAGAGGTGAAATAGCAGTGTCCAAAATATCAACGCCAGCTTGGCATGCTGCATAATAGCTGATTGGAGTCATACCGCTGGTACAGTGACAGTGCAAATCAACGAGCAAATCTGTTTCTTCTTTTAGTTTAGAAACCAAATCATAGGCTGCAGTAGGAGTTATCAAACCTGCCATGTCTTTGATTGCTACAGAATCACAGTCAAGCGCTTCGAGGTCTTTTGCAAGGTTTACAAAATCATCCAGTGTGTGTACAGGACTTATAGTGTAACTGATAGTTCCCTGTACATGAGCTCCCTGGTCTTTAGCCACTTTTATTGCCTTTTCCATATTTCTTATATCGTTTAGAGCATCGAAAATTCTGAAAATGTCAACCCCATTTTCATAAGATTTTTCTACGAATTTTGTAACAACATCGTCAGGATAATGTTTGTAACCTACTAAATTCTGTCCCCTTAAAAGCATTTGAATAGGTGTCTTGTTAAATTCTGATTTTAATTGTCTTAATCTATCCCATGGGTCTTCATTCAAATATCTGATACAAGTATCGAAAGTAGCTCCACCCCAAGCTTCTACTGAAAAATAACCGACTTTGTCCATTTCTTCTGCAATAGGAATCATATCTCTAGTTCTCATCCTGGTTGCAAGTAAAGATTGATGGGCATCTCTAAGTGCAGTTTCAGTAAATCTCACTTTAGCCATTATATTACACCTCTTTAATATTTATCAATAATCGTAAATTATCCAACTATAATATATGTTCTTTGTATTATATAAATTATACTAAAAAGTTAATAACAACAGCTATTCAAAAGACAATAACCTAAAAAAAGACTAAATTAAAGCAAATATAATGAATATTCATACAATATGAATGAAAAAATAAAATAAAAAAAGGATAATTGAAAAATTATCTTTCTAATTCGCCAGAAATAAATTTTTCAACATTTTCATATGCTTCATCATCCGTGAACTGGACCGGCGGATGTTTCATGGTGTATGAAGAAATTGATGTTAACTGTCCACCAATGCCCCTTTCCAAACCTAATTTGCAGCATCTTACTGCATCGATAACACATCCTGCAGAGTTTGGAGAGTCTTCAACACTTAATCTGAGTTCAATGTTCATTGGAACATCTCCGAAAGTACGGCCTTCCATTCTAAGGAAACATAATTTATTATCATTCTGCCATGGAACATAGTCACTAGGTCCAATGTGAATATCACGGTCATCCATTCTTTGGGTTAAGACAGACTGGACAGCTTCGGTTTTTGACTCTTTTTTAGAATCGAGTCTTTCCCTATTGAGCATATTTAGAAAATCAGTATTACCGCCAGTGTTGATTTGATAAGTTTTATCTAATTTTACTCCCCTGTCCATGAACAAACTAGCTAATGTTCTGTGAGTGATAGTTGCTCCAATTTGAGCTTTAATATCGTCTCCAACAATAGGAATTCCTTTTTCTTTGAATTTGGCATCCCATTCATCATCACTACCAATAAATACAGGCATACAATTTACATAAGCGACTCCCGCATCAAGAGCGCATTGCGCATAATATCTTGCAGCCTCTTCAGAACCTACAGGCAAGTAGTTGACTAAAATTTCAGCACCGCTTTCCTTCAATACACTGACAACATCCACATGTTCCTCATCGCTTACAACAAATGTGTACTCATCATCATA
>JAUNXD010000035.1 GCA_030539985.1 Methanobrevibacter sp. | reverse complement strand
TTAAATGCATAAGAGGCATTTAATTAAATTAAAAAATAAAACCCTGTTTTTTCTTGTGCTTATATGATATTTCAAATGAATTTAAGGCTAATTTCTTTAAAACTTCATTATCTTCATCATTGATACCCACAACATTTTCCCAATCGCTTTCAAGCTCTGAAATTTCATCCAAAACTTCAAAACCTTTTGATGTCAAATGACAATCATATTCCAGACCATTGTCCGGCTCCAAATCGATTTCAATCAAACCGATTTTTTCAAGCTTCTGATATTTCTTCAAATACAAACCCAAATGCAGGTTAAAGAGATCGTCTTTCTTGGCCTTTTCAAACTGCTTAACCCTAATGCGTTTGTGATGAGGTTTATCATGCTTTTTAACCTGCTTTAACATTTTAACTTGACTTTCATGCAGGAATATGCTTAGGTTTTCACGCACATAAGTCATCTTTGACTCTTCAATAATGCCAATCAATGCTGAAGATGGCATGGATTCAATTGCTTTTTTATGGGGATGCGCCATCATATCACCTACTTCATCTGTCCTAAGATTCCTCTCATAATTCCCTTGGTGACTTCACGTGCTGCAGTGTTCATTGCCTGTGAAGCTGCCTTTTCAACCATTTTCTGTGATTGAGTTTTTTTAGCCTTCTTGCCGCTTGCAGGCTGGCCTCCGCCAAGTATTGTTCCCAGAATTCCACCGACAATGTCACCGGCTGAAGGCTGCTGAGGAGCATCTTCCGGAACGTCCTGCGGAGTCTCGACTTGGGTTTTAACCTCTTCGATTATTTCCTTGTCGACCTGCGGAACTTCACTTTCAATGTTAGGGTTTGATTCTATTTTATCAAGAAGCATTTCATAAGCGGACAGTGCATCAACAGCCTCTGAATATTTAGGCTTCAACATTGAAACATCAATAAACTGTTTTCTCAAATCGTCATCAATGGCTCCAATGTAACTTTGAGGGGGAACGATGTTTACCTTTTCAACCATTGTCGGAGTTCCCTTCTCATCTAAAACAGATACCAGTGCCTCACCGATTCCAAGATTGGAAATAACTTCTGCAGTGTCAAAATCAGGATTTGGCCTGAATGTTTCTGCAGCTACCTTAACCGCCTTCTGGTCTTTTGGAGTGTATGCATGAAGTGCGTGCTGAACCCTGTTACCCAATTGGGCAAGTATATCATCCGGAATGTCTGCCGGAGACTGTGATATGAAGTAAAGTCCGACACCCTTTGACCTTATTAGGCGAACAATCTGTTCGATTTTCTTTCCAAACTCAGCAGACATATCATCAAAAAGAAGATGTGCCTCATCAAAGAAGAACACGAATTTAGGCTTGTCCATATCACCAACTTCAGGAAGGTTCTGATATAAGCTTGAAAGCATCCAAAGCAGGAATGTTGAGTATATCTCCGGGGACAGGGAAAGTTTCTGTGCATCCAAAATGTTTATGACTCCCTTTCCGTTGTCATCCAATTGCATGAAATCCTCAAGGTCAAGTGCGGGTTCGCCAAAGAACTCATTACCTCCTTGGTCTTCCAATGCAATGAGGCTTCTTAAAATTGTATTTGCTGATTTTGGAGCGATTGCACCATATTCACCTTCATACTTGTCCTTGTTTTCAACCACATGGTTGATCATGGATTTCAAATCCTTCAAATCAATGATTAAAAGTGATTCATCATCGGCGACCTTGAACACGATATTCAATACACCTGCCTGTGCCTCTGAGAGATTAAGGATTTTGGAAAGTAAAACTGGACCCATTTCAGATAGTGTCACTCTTATAGGCAGTCCTTTTTGGCCGAAAAGATCCCAAAATTCAACAGGATACTGTTTGAAGTTAAATCCCTTATCGTCAAGAGAGTATTTTTGCCTGTTGTTTGTGATGAACTCGGTATCTGTACCTGCCTTTGCAAGTCCTGAAATGTCTCCTTTCATGTCGGCTAAAAATACCGGAACTCCCAAATCGCTAAATGACTCTGCCATTACCTTTAGGGTAACGGTTTTACCGGTACCAGTTGCACCTGCTACCAAACCATGACGGTTAGCCAGTTTCGGCAATAAAAACACATCGGCATTTTCATTGCAACCAATCAATATCTTATCTTCTGCAAACATTTGCTTCACCCGTTTTCTATTTTCTTAATTAACCAATTAGTTTTTTTAATTATATTATTCTTGTCATATGCTTTTGCAATCCTTTTGATTGCATCAAGATTTTTAACGTAATTGTCCAGCCATGAGAATATGTCTCCCGGATAGACCTGAATCTGATATTTTCTGAACAGCTTGTTTGAAATGTCCTGAGGATCCTTTCCCTTAAGCCTTTCGTTTATGATTACTTCTGAAATTCCCCTTTGCATGCAGCTGCAGAAAGGCCTGTCCTGACATCGGCACTGCATGAAATCAGTCTGAAGGCTGATTAATGCCTCCTGGAATTTCTTGTCAACCTTGCCTATAGCCTCACCTGAAGATATGATATCTAAAGTGGATTCGGCAAAAAGCCTTGTTGAAAACTTAATCTTCAAGGCATTCGATATCTGATTGTGAATGACGCTTGAAAGGTATGCATTTTCAAACATCTCCAAATCCATTGCCATTGCAAGAATCAGCACCTTAAGCTTATCGAACTTGTCCTTCTTTTTATACATCGGAGAATGGCCGACATATCTTTGAAGGTAATTTTTATCGTTTAAAGTGTTTTTGATGAACTCGGCATCGGCAATTGATAAAAATGATACTGAAGCGGCCCTACCGTATTTTGTAACTTCCAGCTTGTTTGAAACCCTTCTGATTAATTCCAAATCATCCATTTCATCAACGGCAATTTTAATGCTTATCGGAACGTCGATGTTTTTATAAAACTTATTGAGCTCATCAAATGACCGGATAGAAGTTGAGGAAATGTCTGCCAGTATCTGCTCATATGAGGAATCCTCATCATATTCAATGAACACATCTTCACTGTTGCTTTCCAATAAATCAAGTGCCATGGCCTCTTCTGACTCACCTGCAAAGTCATTTCCAACTTCAGGAAGCAGATAAACTATACCCCTATCATGATATGAAGGCCTTCCTGCACGTCCTAGCATCTGTGCAAACTCATTGGGATTGATCCATTTGTTTCCCATGACAAGAGAGTCGAATATTACCTGTGAAGCCGGAAAATCAACTCCTGCCGCAAGTGCCGCAGTGGTTACTACACATGAGATTTTGCCCTTGTCAAAGTCCTTTTCTATCCTTTCCTTTTTGTAATAGGACAGTCCCGCATGATAAGCATGGGCGTTTATATGCTTATTGTTGAGGAAATTGGCAATCTGATGGGTTTTACGTCTTGAGTTTGTAAATATGATGGTTTGGCCTCTGAATCCTTTCTTGGATTTGGTATTGTATTCCCTTTTAACCAGTTTCTGCATGACATGTCTTTTTTGAGCCTCGTTTCTAACATAAACAAGGTGCCTTTCCAAAGGAACCGGCCTTTCTGAATACTCAACCAGTTTCATGTTGAATTCTTCGGCCAGAAATTCGGGGTTTTTGACAGTTGCTGACAATCCAATTATTTGGGTTTTCGGATACAGATGCTTTATCCTTTTGATTAAACCGTTCAGGCGTGTTCCACGGTCCTCATCATCAATCATGTGAATTTCGTCAATCAGGACCACTCCAAGGTTTGAAAGGCTTTTGGAATTTCCGTTTCTCAAAAGATAATCGATTCCCTCATATGTTGCAACGACAATATCCGCCTTTGACACATCTGAGTCTGGCAGTTTAAGCTCTCCTTTTGCCTTGACACGGTTTCTTCCAACCTTGATTGCAACCTTAAGACCAAGCTTTGAGTATTTCTTTTTGAAGTCACGATACTTCTGATTTGCAAGAGCAACCAATGGAGTGAGAAAAACGAATTTCTTGCCCTTAAGGGCTTCGGTTATTCCTGCAAGCTCACCGACAAGTGTCTTTCCCGAACCGGTTGCGCTTACAACCAAAAGATCCTCACCCTTTAAAAGTCCTTCCTTAATTGCAAGGTACTGAACCGGCAGCAGTTTGGTATTGCCGGAATCCAGAAGCACCTTTTTAAAGTCCTTTGGAATCTTAAGCCTTTTCATATCCACAGGAGGTATGATATGCTTTGACTTTTTGGTTCTGTCAAAAAGGGTCAGTTTTCTGTTCTTTAATGGGTCAAAATGAGGATCCAAAACAGACAGGGTCTTTTCAAGGCTGCCTGTCTTTTCCAGTGTTTTTTTGAGATTTCTGAAAATCTTTTTGTCAAAGCCCTGAAGCTTGATTTCCTGTCTTATGGTATCATGGGCACAGTCCTTGCAGATGAGCTGGCCGTTATATTTATAAGAATAAGCTGAGTTTACTATTGTGATGTTTCCCTCATAGGCACAGTAATCGCAGACCTGGGTTTTTCTCACCTTGATATTGAGTGATTTTAGAAATTTCTCTACATTTTCATCAGCAGTTGCAAGAAAAACCGCCTGTGAGCGAAGCAATTTAACTACCTCTCCCGGAGGAATGAACTTTTCATTTAATGTGGAGTTGTCTTTGAAATTATAATCGGCAACAAATCTTGAAATTGACAATGAATCGCCCTGATTTGTGAATTTAATGTTTCCAACAAATTCCGGTTCCCTCTTGTGATTCAGGGCTCCCTTTGGTGAACCGATTGGATACAGTCTCCACTGTTTTTTTATCTTCTTTAAAACCAGCATTGTATTTAATTATATTTTTAATTGTTAATAAGTTTTAAAAAAAAAGGAATCTGATTTGACTACTCCATGTAATCAAATCTTGTCTCTAAGATAATTATTAAAGCAAAACCTATAACAGCAACAATAAGACATGGAAGCAAACCTGCAAAGTTCAATCCGACCGCATTTGCAACTTCAACACCAGGAACCTTTAGAGATCCAAGCATTACTCCAATCAAAAATGCCATTGTTACCTCTTCATGATTCTTAAGCAGATAATTGAGTATTTTTGAAAATCCCAAAATACCAATTAGCGCACCAACTACAAAAACGATGATTTCAGTGAAATGAAGCTGGTGAAGCGCATTCAGCATGTATTTGTACTGACCCAACAATAAAAGCAGGAATGAACCTGAAATACCTGGCAGAATCATTGCACATATTGCTATCATACCTGAAACGAATAAAATAGGCAATGAATGATTTGCCGCAATCGGATTAAGACTGACAAATATGAATGTCAATACTGCTCCGATTAATGCAAACAGTATGTTTTTCAAGTTGATTTCATTGAGTTTTCTAAATAAGATAACAGCTGAAGCTATAATCAAACCCAGGAAAAACGAATAGGTCAATGCGGTATGCACATCCATGCAATAAGTCACAACTTTTGCAAGGGTGAGAAACGCAACACCTATACCCAATACCAATGGTATAAAGAATTTGAAGTCAATTTCCTCACGGATTCCTGATATGAAACCACTGAAATCTCCCTTAAGCAACGGTTTTATAAAACCGAACCTGATATTACTTATTGCCTCTACCAAATGAGCGTAAATTCCTGTAATCAGTGCTATTGTCCCACCTGAAACTCCCGGAACAATATCTGCTGAGCCCATCAGGACTCCACGAATAAATATTAAAAAAGCTTCCTTAATGTTAAAATTCAAATTATCACCTAATTAATTTTAATATTAGTATATCTTAATTAAAATAATTTGTCTAAAAAAAATAGAAAAAAAGAATAATTCAAATGAATTATTCATCATTGAATGGTTGTGGAAGTTCACAGACTCCACTGTCTTTAGCAAGGTATGCATAAGCGAACGCTGCACATATTGCACCAAGAATAGGTCCGACAAGATATATTGGGAAGAATGCCCAGAGGTTCTGGCCCCCTAAAATCATATCCATCAGATATGGTCCGAATGTACGTGCAGGGTTGATTGAAGCACCGGTGAAAGCGCCTAAAACTGCAATTACCGCAGCCACTGTCATACCTATTGATATTCCGGCAAATCCAGGTTCCGCCTTTTTATCAACAGCCACACCCATTACAACCATCATAAGGAAAAATGTTCCTAAAAACTCTGCAAACATTGCCTGCATGTAGCTTACGCCAAGGCCAGGCGCTGTTGCTCCCAGTCCTCCGATGGTTACTGCCGGAGCTCCAAGGCATAAAAACAGTGCAATACTTCCCAGACATGCACCGATTGCCTGTGCGACAATATAATAGATGCTGTCGATTAGGGCAATGTTTTTGGTTACAAGAAGCCCAATTGTTACGGCAGGATTTAAGTGTGCCCCGGAAATCTTTCCAAACACATATATGCATATCATTACGGTCAGACCGAACACCAATGCGATTGCAATCCAGTCACCAAGTCCGCCCAAAAGACCGATTCCGGCAGCACCTGGAGTGATGCTGTCTGAAATCAAAAGGGTCACTACTGCTGAACCGGTACCGAAAAACACAAGGAAAAATGTTCCCAGAAGTTCTGCAAAGAATTTTTTTCTTATATTGCAAGTCATTTTCATCGCCTATACTGACTCTCTCCATTGACAGTATTCGTGTTTGTTATCAACAAGTGATGCAGCTGCACAGTTTTTACATCCTCTTACAGGTGATCCGGGAGCGCCTTTATTAAGTGCAATGATGTTTGTCATCATTGTTGCTGTAATAGGCTCTGAGGTTAAAAGACATGGGTAGTCCGCAAGTCTCATGAGTGAGGAGAACCTTACTGTTATTGCACATGCAGGATATGTGTATCTTTGAGGATTCATTACTGTTTCATTGGCCAGAATTGGACTTAAATCAACAGTCATGCCATTGATTTTAGGTGCAAGCTCTCCGCCGGTACCTGCCCTGAATTTTCTGGCTGAGCTTATTGCATTGAATCCTCTGTAAATCATGTCCATGAAGTCACAGTTGTGAAGTTCGGCGGCAGCTCCTCTTGTTGGGTATTGCTGTACGAAGTTATGGAACCTTTTGGAGAATAAATCTACAACCATCGGTGCATTGAATCCGTCAAGTTCCAAAATGAATTCAGTTGCACATGCGGATGAACCTGTTGCCAATTTCAATACGTCAAATTCTGATTTGTAATTGTCAAGGTTGGATGTTAATGTGGAACCGATTACATCGGCTGTTGCCTCAACTATTGCAAGGGTAACGTCATCCTTGCACATGTTGTATGTGGACTGGCCGATATGGTGTCCGATATCACCTACACAGTATGCAGGAACGGTTACGATGTTTCCATAGTGCACTCCATCATCCATTGCAGCCTTAACTGTTGATGTCATTGCCTTTTTGTACTTGTTCATGTAATCCCTTACGTCAAAGGAAGTGTGGTCAGCATCATCCATAAGTTCCCCTTGTGCTTCAATAGGGTTTTTGTAGATGTTTTGCAATGTTGCAATTTCCTTTTCTGTTGCTTCTGCTGCAGTTGCTCCCGCTTCGATAGCATTTGCAAATGCATCCCCGATACCATAGGAGGTGTTCATACCCCATGATTTTGCAGATAAGATGGCCTGTTTGTGGGCAACAGGAATGTCGGTTTTCTGCAATATCTGATTTACGACATTACTTGTACTTCCAGGCATCAGTGCAAAGTCAACCACACATGTAGGTCCGTAAAATCCGCCGTATCTTCTGATGGATTCTTTTGCAACGATTGCTTCATTATCGGCAATTGCCTTTATGAACTTATCTAGGCTGTCTGCAAATTCGCCATCCTCTTCGCATAATATTTCCAAAACCGGAGGAGTCTGGAAATGTTCAATGAACGGATCATCTTCACATTTTAAAGTGTCAGTAATAGAAGATAAGATCTCAAAATGGTTTTTAACAGAGTCCTTGTGAAGGTTGATAACGGATTCTGCCTGGTTGTCCAATGCTTTCATGCCAGATACTGCATCGGCATATGGTTTTGCATCGGTTATTTTAAAGTCATTGTACCTGTTTTGTGATATAACGGAAATGTCTGCCTTTTGAGCAGCCATTGACTCGTTAATCATTTTTTCATATAACTCTCTCATTTCAATCACCTTAACTGATAGGTATACTATCAATAGCTCAAATATTATTTAAAGTTAACTATCAATAGTGTTGATTAAAATTTTATTCAGTAAAATATATAAATTTATTTAAATTTTTCTGAAAAAATGTTTTAAATGATATAATTTTTTTAAAAAAGAAGTAAATAGTTATATAACAATCAAATTAAAAAATATGTAGATTGAACAAGATTATTACTGAAAATTATGATAAATAATAAAAAATAGAAGAGATTGTTATTTTCCAATGTCTTCTACAAGTTCTTTTGCATAAGGAGTGATGTTTTCATTAAGCATGCGCTCTAAAAACTCACCAGTATATGTTCCGGACTTGGAAACCTCTTCAGGAGTTCCGGTAGCAATAACCTGACCGCCTCCGTCACCGCCTTCAGGACCCAAATCTATAATGTGGTCTGCAGTTTTGATTACATCCAGGTTGTGCTCAATGACAACTACGGAATTGCCTGCATCAGTCAATCTTGCCAACACTTCAAGCAGTCTCTTAATGTCTGCAAAGTGAAGACCGGTTGTCGGTTCATCAAGAATATATAATGTTTTACCAGTACTGGTTCTTGACAATTCTTTTGCAAGCTTGATTCTTTGAGCTTCCCCACCGGAAAGTGTAGTTGCAGGCTGGCCTATTTTCATGTAACCCAAACCGACATCATATAATGTCTGAAGCTTTTTGGTGATTTTTGGAATATGTTCAAAGAACTCCAAAGCCTCTTCCACAGTCATTTCAAGGACTTCATAGATATTTTTACCTTTATATCTTATATCAAGAGTCTCTTCATTGTACCTTTTGCCTCCGCAGACTTCACATGGAACGTAAACATCGGCCAAAAAGTGCATTTCAATTTGAACTATACCGTCACCTGAGCAGGCCTCACATCTTCCTCCCTTAACGTTGAAGGAGAATCTTCCAGGTTTGTAGCCTCTCGCTTTTGATTCTGGAGTGTTTGCAAACAGGTCACGAATATCGGTAAATACTCCAGTATAGGTTGCCGGATTTGATCTTGGTGTTCTTCCAATCGGTTTCTGGTCAATTGCAATAACCTTATCAATATTTTCAAGCCCTTGAATTTCCTTGTATTTGCCTGCAAACATGAATTTTTTAGACAATTTTCCCTGTGCTCCCTTGTAGAGGATTTCATTAATCAGACTGCTTTTACCGGAACCGCTGACACCGGTAACGCAGGTAAACAGTCCTAACGGAATTTCCACATCGATTTCTTTGAGGTTATTCTGGGCAGCACCTATGATTTTAATAAACTGACCGTTTCCTTCACGTCTTTTTTCAGGAATGTCAATCTTTTTAACTCTTGAGATATATTGACCTGTGATTGATTCCGGATTGTTCATAATGTCCAGTGGCGTTCCCTGAGCCACTACCTTACCGCCATGCTCACCTGCACCAGGACCGATATCTACAACATGATCGGCAGATAAAATGGTTTCCTCATCATGCTCCACAACCACAAGGGTGTTTCCCAAATCCTTAAGTCTTTTAAGCGCTTCAATGAGTTTTATATTATCCCTTTGGTGAAGTCCGATACTTGGCTCATCCAAAATGTATAGAACTCCAACAAGGCCTGAACCGATTTGTGTGGCCAATCTGATTCTTTGAGCCTCTCCACCGGAAAGGGTACCTGAAGATCTTGACATTGACAGATAATCAAGTCCCACCTCAACCAAAAAGCTTAAACGCTCTTTAATTTCCTTTAAGACTTCTTTTGCAATGAAGTTTTCACGTTCTGTCAATTCCAAATCCTGGAAAAACTGATATGAATCCTTTATTGCCAAATCACAAACATCAATGATGGATTTATCTCCGACGGTAACCGCCAATACCTCCGGCCTTAATCTTTTACCGTCACAGACATGACATTTTCTGTCGCTCATGAATTTGGAAATGTATTTTCTTGAGTAATTGGATTTTGTTTCAAAGTATAATCTCTCCATTCTCGGAATTACACCTTCAAACTTACGGTTCACCATATAAGACTTGTTTCTTCTCTTAAATGTGAATGGAATCTTATCCTTGCAACCGTAAAGGATGGTGTTTTGATATTCCTTGTCCAATTCATTAAATGGAATATCCATACTAAAGTTAAAATGCTTTGAAACCGCTTCAAGCATCTGATAATAATAATTTTCTCTTTTGGATGATTTTGACCATGGTGCAATGGCTCCCTCATTTAATGTCAATGTCTTATCCGGAACGATCAAATCAGGGTCAATTTCCATTTTGGAACCTATTCCGTTACATTCGGGACATGCCCCCTGCGGAGCGTTGAATGAAAACATTCTTGGAGTCAGCTCTTCAAAGTTTATTCCACAGTCCACACAGGCAAAATGCTCTGAGTATTTTTTCTCATACTCCTCGCTGCCGTCATCAAACAGAACAGTAATCAAACCGCCTGCAAATTCCGCAGCGGTTTCAAGTGAGTCAACAAGCCTTCTTTTGAAGTCAACATCCTTTCTGATTTTCAGCCTGTCGACCACAACATCGATATCGTGCCTGTATGTCTTTGCAAGTTCAATATCCTCTTCCAAATCACGGATTTCACCGTCAACACGCACTCTGACAAAACCCTTGTTTCTAAGGTCTTCCAGAACATCCTTGAACTGGCCTTTTTTATCCCTTACGATTGGGGACAGAATCTGGATTTTAATTCCCTCACCCTCTTCAATAACTGATTCTCCAATTTGGCCGATTGTCTGTTGTGAAATTTCCTTTCCACAGTTAGGACAATGAGGAATTCCGATTCTTGCAAACAATAACCTTAAATAATCATAAATTTCTGTAATTGTTCCTACAGTTGATCTTGGGTTTTCCCTTGTTGTCTTCTGGTCAATTGAGATAGCTGGAGACAATCCTTCAATGGATTCCATTTCCGGCTTTTTCATCTGCCCCAGAAACTGCCTTGCATAAGCTGACAATGATTCAACATATCTACGCTGTCCTTCAGCATAAATTGTATCAAAAGCCAATGAAGACTTACCGGAACCACTAAGACCAGTAATTACAATGAATTCATCACGAGGGACACTGACATCAATATCCTGCAGATTGTGCTCACGTGCACCCTTGATGACAATTTGTTTTTT
>JAUNXD010000227.1 GCA_030539985.1 Methanobrevibacter sp. | reverse complement strand
CTGAAGCAGCAAAAGATATCGGTACCGAACCTGTAGAAGACCACCCAATTAACAACTTATTATAGATATAAGGGGTCCCGATTAGATGATTCATTTCATCTAATCATTTTTTTTATTTATTTTTTCAACTATTTTTTAAAAATTTTTAATAAAATTTATATTATCATAAAAAGATATTATTATTTAACTTTATAATTTTGGAGAGGTTAAAATAATGTCTTTTTTAAGTAAACTTTTTAAGAAAGGTCCTAAGCCTGTTATTGCTCATTCCAAAGAAGGGAATCTGGCTTCTTTAAGAGCTCAAAGGGCTGGTCCGGCAAGTCCAGGTGCTGTTCAAAAACCTGATACTTTTTATGTAACTGCTTCTGTTGAATTGGGAAATACCACCACAAAATCTATTGTAATGGCCACTAACTTAAACACTAGTGAATCTTATTTATTAAACAAAACAGTTAAAATGACTCGGGATATTCGCCCGCCTAAGCCTAATGAAGAGGTTTTTGGTAAAACCGTTTGGGGAATCGAACTTTCTAAAGAGGCCGTCACTGAGTTAATCAGGGATACAGTACTTCAGTCCCTTAAGAAATGTCAGGTTGACAAGGATGAGGATTTGGATTTTGTTGTAAGATCAACCGGTGTAACTGCAGGTTTTGCAACTGCTGAAGAAGCTGGTCAATTGATTATTGCATTGGCGGATGGATGTCTTGAAGCAGATATTCCTCCACGTAAGATGTCACCTGCTATGAGCATTTCTCAGCTTCCTGAAAGGTTGCAAAAACATTCTCTTTTGGAAAATATTATGTTTGATGGGGCTGTTGTAAGTGTAGTTCCTCCTGAAGGTAAGGAAACCGTTGCAAATGAGATGGAAGGGGAACTTGTTACTGCAGGAATCAAGTTAGGTGCAAAATGGACTGATGTGGATTACAGAAACCCATGTGTTTCCCTTGACTTCGGTTCTACATTGGCTGGACGTATCGTTAATGATAATGAACCTTATGCAAATACTGTTGGTAACTTTTTAGGCCTTGCAGGTGTTGTAAGTGATTCTCTTGCTAGAGGATCAGGCAAAATTGATAAGAAAAATGGTGCTGCATTAGATTTATACTCTGAAAAGGCAATGAAAAAGGCAGACCATAAAAAAGCTGAAGCCAATGCACTCGAAGCCCATAAGTTAATCAACATCACTAAAGTGCCGATGGATGTTGACAGGTTTGGTACTGTACCAGTAAATCCTGAGGCAGCTGATAAGGCAGGAACTACTTTAATAGGTTGTGATGTCGGTTTCAATGGTGATAAACTTCCTGAATTGATGGAATTGGGTGCACAATTCTATGATTCTGATGGTCTTCCAACATTGCTTTCAACTTTGGATTATGTAAGTACCAATATCGTTACCCGTGTTTTGGATGTTGCTTTTGCAGAAAACGTCATAATTCCTGGCTCCGCTTTAGGTATCACTGGAAGGGCAGGTATTACCGGACGCAAACCTCAGCTTATTCTTGAAGCTGTTCAGGACAAATTCGAAAATGTCGTGTTTGTTGAGGACGGTCTTGCTTTAGGTTCTGCTATCATGGCTCGTTGTATGAATTCAATGGGAACACCTAAAGTACCTATTGGTGGTAAACAGGGTGGAAGATGTATTCTTAAAGATCGTATGAAAATGATGGGCGGAAAATTCGCTTAAATTTTTGTGGTTTGTCATGATTTATGCTATTTTGATGGCCGGAGGTATGGGAACCAGACTTAAAGTTCCCGAAGAAAAACCTCTTTTCAAATTGCATGATAAACCTCTCATTAAATATGTGCTTGACAATTTAAAATCATCCAGATTAATCGATGAAATAATTATTGCGGTCAGTCCAAACACCCGGAAAACTACCGAATATCTGAAGGCACAGAATGATGATTTTAAAATTTTAGACACTTCAGGCGAAGATTATCTAAAGGATTTATCCTACATTTTAGATTGTTTTGAAGAAAAGTCCAAAAATGATATATTGGTTTTTATCAATGCTGATTTGCCATTCATTTCAACAGAAACAATTGATTATGTAATCGATTTTTATCTGAATAATGATAAGGATGCATTATCCGTAATTGTGCCTGTTGAAGTTTTTCATGAATTGGGTTTGGACTATTCGTATGAATTTGATGGCTGCGTTCCCTCAGGATTAAACATCTTAAGAAGTGAAAATATCATTCAGGATGAAACCCGGCTGGTGCTTAAAAAAGTTGAATTGGCATTAAATATAAATACGATTCCAGATAGTGAAATTGCAGAAAAGTTATATTCCAAATATTATGTTTAAATATAATGAAGTTATAATAATTATATAAGTAAAATTATTTTTATTGGTGATTTAATGGATAATAAACAAATTCCTAAAAGAGAAGAAAAATTATGGAGTGAAATCAAAAACTATCAAGTAGCTACCAACAATGCACGTATCCTTGGTGTGTTAGACGAATTGATCATCAACGAAAAAACCGGTAAAATTGTTGATATCGCTATCAGAATAGAAAGTGACCGTAATATTCATGTAAAAGGTGCTAAAAGGAACGGCGACTTATTATTAGTTCCTTTTGCTAAAGTTGAAAAAGTCGGCGAATTTATTATTGTAACTGAATAATTTCAGTTATTCTCTTTTTTTTATTATTTTTTTTAATTTTTGTTAACTATTTATATTTAGTTATACTAAACTATTATAGTATAACAAATTCTATTTTATTCTTAAGGTGATTATATGTTACTTGAAATTGAAAATTTGGCGGTTGAAGTAGCCGGAAAAAGGGTTTTAAAGGATATTAACCTTTCAATTGAAGAAGGCGAAACCCATGTTCTTTTAGGCCCTAACGGTGCGGGTAAAAGTACCTTGTTCTTAAC
>JAUNXD010000034.1 GCA_030539985.1 Methanobrevibacter sp. | reverse complement strand
ACCCGGGGAATGGGATCCGCAGTCCCATGTGTTATCCAAACTACACCACCAGGGCAAAACAAAATAAGATAACAATTAATTATATAATTTTTATACTATTTAACCATTACCATACTGACAATGAATATGAATAATCACCATAATCCCTTGTTGCCACATCAACATTGCTTGCCTTTTCATAATCCCCTTTGAAAGCCAATACTTTTCCTTTTAAAACATTGTTCTCAGAAAATCTGTAATTTTTAATTTTATAAGAATCTAGCTTATCTTTGGAAATGCTTGAAACATCCCTTACAGACTGTTTTGAATTTTTTCCTTCTTTGAGCATATCTGAAATTTTTCCAAGAAAAGTCCTGTCAGTAAACTCTATTTTGCCGCTCAACAATTCCATTACATCCTGTGCAGTTCTGATATCCTTACTTTCATATGAATAATCGCTTGCAGGAATTGATATTGCTGCATTAACGATTAAAGATACCATTAAAAGTAAAAATATTGCAAGAATTGCATCCGTTATATAAAATGAACCTTTATTATCTAACATAAAATAAGATTGAATCTTAAAACTTATAAAAAATGTTAAGGTGTGAAAATGTGATTTTGTGCAAAGTCACACTTCCAAAAAAAATTATATTAAAATTAGCTAAATTTAGGATTAAAAAAATTTTGACCATTTTACAGTTTGTTTGACGTCCTGTACCGCACGGTCATAAGTTTCGCTTTCATCAAAGTTCTTTTTCAGCAACTCCTGTTTAATTTCTGAATCGAAACCTGTATCGGAGAATTTTTCCAATAGGTTTTCTTCACCTTTTTGCTCTTCAACTTGAGATATGATTTCGTGTTGAAGTCCGAAAAGAAGTTCAATAGCTTCCCCGACATCTACATTGTTTGCTTTTAAAATTTCAAGTTTTTCCATTTGTTCATCTGTTAATTCAACTTCAATTTTTGCCATGGCTAAAACCTCATTAATCAATAGTTATTATGATATTTATCATTTCTATTTAAATTATTTTACTAAATGTCCATCAGCAGCAACATTAATTCCTTTAATGTATTCGATTACCTTTTCTTTTTTGGCAATTGCCGCATCTGAAGCCTTTTGAACTTTATCCTTCATTTCTTCAAAGTCTTCAGGTGTTGTCTCACCAACTAACTTCTTAATTTTAGTGTATGCAGCTTCCCTGAACAATGGAACCAATTTTTCTTGAGAACCGTCTTCTTTCATCAGTATCGGTTCACCTGAATTGTTGACCTCACCAATTTCGGAGATATCCACATCATATTTGGTAACTGCCTTTTTGATATCTCCAGCGATTTCCGGAGGTGCAATCAGCATTAATGAATCAGTTGATACTCCCAATGGATCAATGTTTAATGCTTCTAGCATGTTCAATACATTTGGAGCAACCATTTTTCTTATGTTTTCTTCATAGAACTCCAAACCGACACCAGTGGTATTTGATATTTCATGTGCATCTCCCCTAAGCCCTCCATTGGTTACGTCAGTCATTGCATGAATATCCTTAACGAGATCCGCTTCAAACAATGCATGTGATGCCTGAACGAAGTTAACGTTCATTGTATCCCATACAACATCAAAGAAGCCATTGTATAATGCAGTGGTTGTTATTGTTCCTCCGCCTGAGCCTTCAGTTAAAAGGATAACATCACCTTCGGTAGCTCCTTTTCTTGCAGTTGGAGGGTAAGGTGAAACTCCAACACTTCCAACGGCTGAAACAAACCTGTCTCCCAAAACCATGTCCCCACCGACACGAAGAGTACTTCCTGCCACAATTGGCACGTCAACAAGTTCTGAAACTGCCGCAACACCTGCGGTAAAGTCAAATATCTTGGCGACATCACCATCATCCGCCAAGTGAACATCACTTAAAATAGCTACTGGGTCTGCACCCATAACACAAACATCCCTCAGGGTCGCCCTTGTTACATGAAAACCGCCTAAAAACGGATATTCACTTAATCTTGAATGTATACCGTCAACAGCGGTTGTGATATAAACTTCATCATTTGCTACCGGAGCCTTTACAACTCCTCCATCGTCCTGCTCTGATGGATTAACCAGTGAAGCTGTATTTGTTGATGCAACGATTTCTGCAATTTTTCTGTGAACAAAAAAGTCACCTGCACCGCGTGAGCCTACTCCCATCTCACCCATCAGCACGTCAGCCTTATTGACACTGGCAATTTCCTTTAGAAACTCGTCATCGCTTTGCTGTAATTTCAAGGTTGTTGAAACCTCATCAATTACCGCCTTTGCCATTTCATGAGAGTTTTCCTCTGAAATGTTTTTATATTCCCTGATTCTGACAGCCAAAATGTCTGCCAATTCATCATATGAGTAATCATCAATTCTTGCTCTTACAAATCCTTCAATATCCATCGTTATATCTCCAATTCAGTAAAATTTTTTAATATCCTTAATCCAACCTTGCCGCTTTTTTCCGGATGGAACTGTGTTGAAAACAGATTGTTTTGAGACAAACTTGCCACAACATCACCACCATAATCACAAATCCCCGCAATGATTTCATCATCATCGGGAATTACATGATAAGAATGAACAAAATAAAAGTATTCATCATCAATGCCTTCCAATATAAGTGAGGAATTGGTTACCTTTAACCTGTTCCATCCCATATGAGGTATCTTTACACCATCATGCAATCTTTCAACATGTCCCTTAAACAGATTCAAACCCTCCACATTAGGGGATTCCTCGCTTGAACCCATCAACACCTGCTGGCCAAGACAGATTCCTAAAAAAGGCTTATCCGCATTGACATGTTCCTTTATAATTTCTTCAAACGGCTTTAAATTTTCCATAGCACTTCCAAACGCTCCGACACCAGGCAATACCAGATAGTCGCTATTTGCAATAATCTCCTTATCATCAGTAATCTGGTATTCGACGCCGATTTTTTTAAACCCATTGGAAATGCTTTTAAGGTTTCCGCTTTTATAATCAATAATTGTTATCATTCGTCTAACCACCCGACAGCTGCCCTGATCATGCTACCAAAGTCTGAAAATACAATTTCATCGGTTCCCAAAGTTTTGGAGTGTGCATCAAGCTCTGCAACAACATGAGTATAACCCAACTGCCTTAAAGGCTCCACCAAACGAGGCCCGTCAGTTACAGCAATTGATTCCACATCAAAATCCTCTATTGGAAATGCATGAGGAACGCCGAAAACAACAATCAAATCCAAATCCTTATCCTTCAAGTATTCAGCCGCCTTATCGGCAGTGATTGGATACTCGTCAAGGCCACCAGTGATGAAATCCGGTTCAATGTCCAATTGTTCCTTGATATTTACCGCATGCTGTCTTATTCTTGGAAGACCTATGTTTTCATCCAAATTAGCTACAAAAAGTGGTTTATTATCAGGATTTATCGCTTCATAATCAAAATTGACAATATCGGCAAACAGATATGAAGTCTCCTTTTTTACATTAAGAACAAATGCAACTTTTTTGTTATCCTTTAGTGCCTGAACAACAGTTTTTGCAACTTTTTCTTTTGAATCTCCGAAGTTAGGTTTGATATACTTACCTTGAGCCATTCCACGAGTTTTTTCAACCTCTGTTGCCTTTTCAAGCATTTTAATTTGTCTTTCTGATTCTTCAGGTGGAATTACACCTGCCTCAACGGCAGCATCCAATGCCATGATTGCCCCAACGGTATTGTCACCTTCACCTGAGCCCCCATGAGATTCAACTGGAATTACTGTACACGGCAAATCAGCGGTTGCAATTGCCTCCTTTAAATCTTCACCGATTATCATACTTGCACAGGTGCCTGCAATACCCATCAGCTTTGGCTTAAATGAATCGTAGGCTTCGGTCAATGTTTCAACTAGCTTTTCACCGGCACCTAATATAAAATCATTTTCAGACATTCCTGTAGTTACAACACGGACTCCATCACCTTCTAAAAGCCTTGCTGTCCTGAAACAGCACCCTGTAGGCCCATGCATAACAATAACATCAACATTCATATCCCTTAAAGTATAAAGGGTAGCAGCAATTGGACTTGGTCTTGGATGTATAATTTTTATCACCTAAACAAATTAACAAATAATTATTTAAAATTCTTAATTAATATAATTAATTAGGAGATTGTAGTATGAAACTTGACAAACAAATTTTAGAGGAAAAAATCAGGGAGTACAGAACCTTCAAAAGTTGCTCCGAATCAACACTTATGGGCCTTTGTGAAACTGCAGAATATCCTATGAGTCAAGCCGACATGTGCAAATTGGCCTGCGGATTTGCAGGAGGAATGGGAGGAACATTTGATGAGGGAACCTGCGGTGCCGTAACCGGAGCATTAATGGCAAACGGATTGATTTTAGATGATACCTCCAAAATCAAATCAAATGCCAAAGAAATATTTAACGCCTTTAAAGAGAAATATGGTACTGTAAGATGTGATAAAATAAGTGACTGTGGAAACGACAAGTCCCCATGTGTCGACTGCTGCGTTTTCATTGCTAATAAAGTTGCAGACTTACTGGATGACTAGCTATTGGTATTGACATGACCGAAAAAGAGATTTTTTTCAAAGACAAGGAAAACTGCGAAATTCCATTTACCCACATTGAAGAGGGAAACGTTAACCCTGCATTAACTTACATTGATGAACTTTATGGAGCAGCAGATGTCTTAAGCATAAAAAATGCAATTAAAAATGAAAAAAATCTTGGATATCTCTCAATCCTCGGAACATTTGTCGCAATGCTGTTCCTTTTATATGATGAAGCGGAACTGCACCTGTTGATTTTTGGATGCATATTCATAATTGTGGCGATATTTCTGATTAACAGACATGCAAAAAACAACGAATGCCACAGGAAATACACACAATACAGAGTGCTTGCCGAATCGCTTCGTGTGCAGTACTTCATTCTGCATGCAGGAATTGAAAGGAACGTGTCTGACATTCTGCCATGGTTTACTAAAAAGGGGATTCCATGGGTCAATGAGGTATTATCCGAATTGCCCCTGAAAACCAATGGAGAACACAAAATAGCCCACTGCTGGATCAGGCATCAAAGGAATTACCATCAAAAGAAATTCCATGAATCAAAAGAAAATGAAGAGATATATAAAAGAGAGACAAAAAGAATACTGATTATAACCCTTATTACATACGGCATTGCGCTAGTCTTTGAAATTTGGATATTGAATGTTCCTTCCGGCGAAATCAATTTTGACTTCCTTGGAGGTATTTTAGATTCCCTGCAATCGGTGGGCGTGATGGTAGGATATTCCCAAACCGACATGATCCGTTCCATCTTAAAAATTGTGCTCGGTACAATGTCTGCAGCCACCCTGTTTGCCGGAAACTATTATGGAAAGATGTCCCTGTCAAACATCAGTGAAGACCACAGAAGAATGATGATGCTGTATGAATCGGCGCTGCGTGAAATCAAGGCAAATAACGGTGTGGAAACAGAAAAAATGATTATGAACCTTGCACGAGAATTCCTGATTGAAAACAGTACATGGTATGCCTATCAAAAACCGAATGTGCCTGATTTAACCATTGAATAAACAATAAAGAGTATTATCAGCAGAATAACATTCAATACTGTGAAAACAGTGAGATACTTAACCTTAAACTCATCATATTCACGGATTAGAATCTTATAGGATATCAGGTTGGCCATGGATGCAATCAATGTTCCAAAACCTCCAATGTTGATTCCTATGATAATGGCTTCGTAATTAGCGCTGAAGCCGCTCAGCAATATTGCTGCAGGAACATTTGAAATGACCTGTGATGCAACAATTCCCGCAATAACTTCATTGCCCATAATGCACCTTTTAAACATTTCGCTTAAGGCAGGAATATTTTCCAGATTGCCTATTAGGATGAACAGAGCAATGAATGTTAAAAGCAGATAATAATCAACACCTAAAAAAACTCTTTTCATGAAATTTTCTCGATTGATTTCAATTTTTTGCATTTCAGGCAATGTTATTTTATCCTTTGAAATGAATAATCCCAATACCGCCAAAAATACAATAGATATCAGAATATAGGGCAGAAGCAATAGGAAAAATGATTCGAACGGAATGTCTGATACCGTATACATCACTATATTATGAGGAGCGCCAATCGGAAGAACCATACACCCCACATTTGCCGCAATTGTCTGCAGGGAAACTGTAAATATTGAAAGGTCAATCCTGCCAACCTTTTTCAATGCCAATATTGAAAACGGTACAAATATGATTAAGGAAACATCATTAGTAATGAATATTGAACTGAAAAAACATGCAAAAACCAAAAACAATACTAACTGACGAGTATTTCCAACCCTAACCAGGAATTTGCGGACCAATATCTCAAAAACCGACAGGTTCTTAAGGATTTCAACAATTACCATAATTGCTAAAAGCAATATGACAGTATCCCAATTAATATAATTCAAATAACTGATACTCGGTCTGACAAAAAAACAGGAAATAATGGCCAATATTGCAGATATGGAAAATACTATTTCTTTTTTAAAAAAATCTGCTAAATTACCCATATTAATCTGCATCTTCATCCATTGTTTCTAAAAGAAAACTTACCGGCCTGAATCCATCATTGCATGATATCATTGCGGATTTTTTATTTTTCATCCACCCGTCATAGAAATCGCTGGCTCCATTAGCCAAAGCCAAAACAAATGGTGAAATACTTTCCCATGCGCTGTCACAGAAATTTTCAGGTTTCAGCCAACCGTTTGCAATGAAAATCTGGCCTTCCTCAACATCACATTCATGTTCCAAAGGGTTTTCATATTTTTCAATCAAATCATCGTGCCTTACCTTTCTCATGACAGTAATCTTAACCTTTTTCATTTTAATGCCTCTAAATCACTTTTTTCATATTTATTATGGCCTTTAATACTTTTTTTAAATTTCCAACACTTGATTGCATCGTCCAAAGACTTATCCTTATTATCTTCAAAGAAATCTCTTATATACTGATTATATTGAAACTGTTTGCCTATTTCTGTCTTTTCAGTGGAGTTTTGAATTTCAAAATAAGCGTCAACCGCATCCCCATATGTCTTATCGGGATTTGCCTTTAGCCATTTTTGAAATTTGACTTTGAATTTAAAACCTTTACCGATTTCTTTTTCGAAAAATTCCCTTTTATCTTCACTGCACTTGAAGTTTTCACCCAATTTGGAGTCCCGTGCAATTTCTGATGGAATTTCATTCGAATATTTTTTAATGCCTGACTCCTTTAACTCTTCACCAGTTGACAAGTAATGAATTATCCTATTTTCCAAATCCTGCTTGCTTCCGCTTACCTTTAATCCCTCCTGCCTGCAGAAGTCTTTCAGTTCCTCTTTTAAAAAATAATATTCTTTAAATTCGTCTGGAGTTAAATCTTTTGTTAATTCAACCATAAAAATCCTTAAAATAAAAAAAGAAGAGGATTTAACCTCTTGTAACAATACTGATAATGTCGCCATCTTTAAGCTCGTAATCACTGGCCACACGCATTTTGGATTTTGCATCAACAGCGTGCATGAATTTGTCCCCAATGTCAGTGTGGACAATATAAGCCAGTTCCTTAGGTGTTGAGCCTTTAGGAACCAAGAATCCGTCAGGAAGAACATTTCCCTTTTGGTCAGTGTATTTGTTTTCATCCTGAACCGGGTAGACGACAATTCTATTGAGGAGTTCAAACACAGCATAATTCAATGCGTCCTGAACACCTGTACTGCCGTAAACATCAAGAATATTAGTTTGAATATATTCCAAACCTTTACGTTGAGCTTCGGACAATTCTTCAGGCTTTAGGATTTTAAAGTGATCGTCACCTGATAAATAACTGATTAAACCACCTTCAGCAGCCTTTACAAGTGCCAGTTCTGAACCTGCAGAAGTTGGAATTACATTCGGATACTTTTCCTGGATTCTTTTAATGTTTTCAGCTGAAGTCGGAAGGTCCGCCTTGTTTGCAATAATCATCATCGGTTTTGCAATGTGGAGAATATTACGGGTAAGTTCAATCAGATCCTCCTCTTCCCACTTGTTGTAATCAGGCTCGATTGTTCTTTTGGCTTCAATGATATCCTCTATTGCTATTCCGGTACCGGACAGCTGGTCATACAGTACCTTTGAAATGTCAAGGTGTTCGGCACCTACCTTTCTTATAAGCCTTACCCAGTTTTTGGATAAAATTCCGTACATCCACATTACAATTTCATTTTCAAGAAATTCCAAATCATCCAACGGGTCATGACTGCCAGCATCAACAGGGTTTCCTTCAAGGTCTGTTGAACCTGAAGCGTCAATAACATTTATAAATACTTTAGCCTGCATCAGCTCATCTAAAAATTTGTTACCTAATCCTTTTCCTTCATGTGCTCCAGGAACCAATCCTGCAACATCTATCATTTCAATCGGCAATAACCTTTTTCCATCAACACATATTGAATTGTGGGGATTGCATGTAACGCCCAATTCCTTACAGGGACAATCTTTAATTACATGAGCAACCGCCTTATTTGCATCGATTGTTGTAAATGGATAGTTTGCCATTTCAACACCGGATGCTGTTGCTGAATTGAAAAAAGATGATTTTCCAACATTTGGTTTTCCACAAACTGCAATTTGAAGCATAATAATCACTTAGTTTCTAATAACATCTAAATGTATGTTTTTAAAATTATAAATAGTTTCAGAAATAATTATTATTTAATGAAAGATGATGATATTGAAAAGCCTCGGGCAATGAAAGTTCGCCAAGGGATTCAGGATGCAATGACCTATTCGCTTCCGGACAAGAAATTCAATCCAAAAAACATCGATTTGGTTGAAATTGACATTGAACTGGATAATTTAGGTTGGAATTTTCACAATTACCGGATTTTAAATATAGCCGACATCCATTTGGGCCAATGGATTAATCCTGAGTATCTAAGCGAACTCATAGACTATGTCAACACATTGAATGTTGATCTGGTTACACTGACCGGAGATTACTTTTCATATAATTTTGAAGACTATAAGAAATGTCTGGAGCAATCATTAAAAAAGTTAGCTGCAAAAGAAGGTAAATTTGGAGTTTTGGGCAATCATGACCACTGGATGAATGCAGATGAAATCAGAGATATATTTAAAAGATCAGGAGTTGTTGACCTGAGCAATGATGTCCGCACGCTTGAAAAAAACGGCGATTTCCTTAATATCTGTGGCGTTGACAGCTGCACCGTCTGCTGTGACAATTTGGATAAGGTGCTAGCAAAAATGAAAGTGGATACTCCAAGCATATTGCTTGCCCACGAACCGGATTTTGCAAAGGAATCCTCACAAACTGACAGGTTTGACCTGCAGATTTCAGGACATTCCCATGGAGGACAGTTCATTGTTCCGAAATTTGAAACAACCCCATTCAGAGGTCCTAATTCAACAAAATATCCTGTAGGCCTTTACAAGGTTGGAAACATGATTCAGTATACAAGCAAAGGCCTTGGAACCAATTCATTTAGAATAAGAATAAACTGCAAACCTGAAATAACAATCATAACCCTGAAAACGAACAAAAAACAAAAAATTAAGATAGAATGATTAAAAACAAATTAATTTCATCACTTAGAACAATAACAACTACATTACTGTATGTTATTGCAAACATCATTGCAATATATGCTGTTGATTTCATAAGTGATGATTTTACAGTTGGTTATTGGTACAACGCAGCCATTATCGTAATTGCGGTTGCGATTGCAAATGCACTGCTGTGGCCAATATTCAGGCGTTTTCTTATGAAAATCATTATCTTTACATTTGGAATCGGATCGCTTTTTATCAACTCAATAATATTTTATATCGCGTCACTGTTCATTCCGGGAGTTTCAGCGGGAATTTATGGGGTTCTGCAGGTTCCGATAGTAATGGCGATAGCGACAACATTAATTACAAATTTAACAAACACCAACTATTATGAAAGATACATTAAAAACATTCTCAACTATGCGATTAAACAAAAAACAGATTACAAAAAAAGATATCCCGGAGTAATAATGGTTGAAATAGACGGACTGTCACTGAATACCTTAAAGAAGGCCATCGATAAGGGTGTAATGCCGAACATTGAAAAATGGATTGATGAAAAAAGCCATTCCCTAAAGGGATGGGAAACAGACCTCTCCTCACAAACCGGAGCAAGCCAGGCAGGCATATTGCATGGAAATAATGAAAATATCGTGGCATACCGATGGATTGAAAAGGAAAATGATAATACACTTATTGTTTCAGGAAAATTAAGTGATGCTCCAGAAATTGAAAAAAGAATAAGTAATGGCGAGGGTTTGCTTGTAAATGGAATCAGCATTGCAAACATGTTTTCGGGCGACAGTGAAATTCCAACACTGACATCCTCAAAACTGAACGGTTTGGCAAACATTTACAATAAAACATTGAATGCAGTGTTTTTAGATGCCTATAACTTTCAAAGACTATTCATACTGTTTTTATGGGACATCCTCCTTGAGTTGAAATCACAGCTGTTCCATAAGCTAAGAAACATACACCCCCGCCTTAGAAGAACCATCGTTTATGCTACTGTCAGGGCAGGGGCTAATGTGGTACTAAGAGAAGTCACAACAGATGTTTTGACAAGCGAAATACTGGCAGGAAACATTGATACAGCCTATGCAACATATATGGGCTACGACGAGATTGCACATCATTCAGGAGTGGAAGATGAGGACGTCTGGAATGCATTAAAAAAGATTGACTTTCAGTTTACAAAACTTACTTCCGCAATCGAAATGAGTGACAGGGACTACAAGATCGTTGTTCTATCCGACCACGGTCAATCAAAGGGAGCCACATTCAAACAGAGGTATGGAATTACATTGGGAAACTATGTCCGCAAATTCCTTCCGGATGATATGAAAATGTTTAAAACTGAATATAACATTGATCACTTCAGGGATGCGGTAATTCCCGAAAACAAACAGATGAAAAACATTAAAGAGAAAGTTGGAACAATTCATGACGAACTGTTTGAAGACATTGACTCTCTGCAGAACCTTAAAGATAAAATCGAAAGCAAAAAACCCGCAATAATATTTGAAAATGAAAAATATCAAAATTTAAGAAAAAGATACACTCACAGCCTTGATTATATTGAAGGATATGAAAGTGTAGAGCAGAGTACAAAAAAGGCAAGAGATTCCGAACTG
>JAUNXD010000226.1 GCA_030539985.1 Methanobrevibacter sp. | reverse complement strand
AACAAAACGGTATTCCAGTTATTGCATTATGTGATACTGAAAACTTACTCAGTTTTGTTGATATTGCAGTTCCTGTAAACAACAAAGGTAGAAAGGCTATTGCTTTAGTTTACTGGTTACTTGCAAGACAAATCTTAAGAGAAAGAGGAGATATTCCAGAAGACGGTGACTTAGATATTGATGCAACTGAATTCGAACTTAAATTTTAAGTGAGTTAGATGTTAAGACAACCTGCTGTGGCTGGAGCATTTTATCCGGATGATTCCGGAAAACTAAAGAAACTTATTGAAAGTTGTTTTTTAGATGATGCAGGCATTGGTTTCATACCGAAGCTCAATTCATTTGATGGAGGAGATTATCCTATCAATGTAATGGTTCCTCATGCAGGTTATCAATATTCTGGTGCAATAGCCTCACATGGCTATTGTGAAATCGTTAAAAATGGTTTTCCTGAAGTATTTATTATATTAAGTCCTAACCATACTGGATTAGGTAGTGAAATTTCTGTTTTCAGTGAAGGGGAGTGGATTACTCCACTGGGAAATGTTGAGGTGGACAGTGAATTCGCTCATGCAATCATTGAATCTTCAGACATTGCTTCTGCTGATTTTTCAGCACATATTCGTGAACACAGCATTGAAGTTCAGCTGCCTTTCCTACAATACTTTTCAACTGATTTTAAAATAGTGCCGATAACGATGGGAAAACAGACATTTGTCACTTCAAACGATCTTGCCAATGCAATCTTTGAAGCAGCAAATAAGATAAATAAATCCTATTGTGTTATTGCAAGCACTGATTTATCTCATTTTAACAATCAAGAAAAAGCAAATAAAGTTGATGGTTTTGTTCTTGAAGATATTGAAGAAATGAATGAATTTAAACTTTTTGAGGAAGTTGTTCAGTATAATATTACAATGTGTGGTTACGGTCCGGTAATGGCTACCATTTCCCTTTCAAAAAGAGCTGGTAAAAATGCCAGTGAAATATTGGCATATCAAACCAGTGGAGACGTTACTGGAGACTTGTCTTCTGTTGTAGGTTATGCTTCAGGTATTTTTAAATAAGGTGTATTTATGATAGCTAAAGCTTCTGCTCCTGCAAAAACAATACTGTTTGGTGAACATTCTGTCGTTTATGGTGAACCTGCCATAGCTGGAGCAATTAACAAAAGAGCTTATGTAACAATTAAACCGTCTGAAACTGATGAAACAATTTTCAGAGCTCCTGATATAGGCTTTGAAGCGGCATTGCTCACACCTCACAAAAAATATGTTTTACTTAAAGGAAAACCAGGTATTATTAGATATATTTTAGAGTCTCTTTATAGAGTTCACGACCATACTCCAATTGACATTACTTTAAATTCAAATGTGCCTATTGGCTCAGGTCTCGGATCATCAGCGGCTGTAACTGTAGCTACACTTGCCGCATTATACAGATATCATAATATTCGTTTTAATAAACAATCTCTTGCACATGATGCTCATATGGTTGAACAGGCAGTTCAGGGGGTTGCAAGCCCTCTTGATACATTGGTTTCTACTTATGGAGGTCTTGTTTACTTATCCAGAAGTAAGACAGTTGAACATTTTAAGGTTAATTTTAATGTTCCGTTTGTTGTAGGTTACACTACAAAACATGGGAACACTGGCAAAATGGTTAAGGATGTCAAGAATCGTAAGTTAAGGAATCCTAAAGTTATAAATCCTGTGATTACTTCAATGGGTAATTTGACTAATTATGCAAAACAGGCCATTTTAAAAAGAGATTTCGCCAAAATTGGTGAATTGATGAACATCAATCATGGATTTTTAGATGTTTTAGGTGTAAATACATTAGAATTATCTCGTATGGTTTATAATGCAAGAGAAGCCGGAGCTATTGGTGCTAAAACAACCGGTGCCGGCGGGGGAGGAAGTATTCTTGCCCTCTGTCCTGGAAAGGTTGATGAAGTGGCTCAGGCTATTGATCGTGACGATAATGTATTAAAAATCAGATTCACTCGAAAAGGGGTTTCTTCAAGGGTTTATAGTGATTAAATGATTATTCTAAAAATCGGCGGCAGCATATTAACTAATAAAGATTCAAAGATAAGTGAAGTTGATACTGATAGCCTTAAAAGAATTGCATCTGAGATTAAAGCTTCAATGGATAATTCTCCTAAACAATTAGTCATTGTTCATGGAGCGGGTTCATTCGGTCACCCTCCTGCAAAAAAGCATAAAATAGGTGAGGAATTTGACAAATCACTTTATCCTCAAAAAAGATTAGGATTTTGTGAAATTCAAAATGAGGTTAAAAAATTGAACATGTTTATTTGTGAAGCTTTCATTGAACAGGGTCTGCCGGTTATTGCAGTTCCTGCATCTAGTTTTATAACTGCCACCAATAAAAGAATAACTGATGGCAATTTGGATTTATTTAAGAATTATCTAACAAAGGGTTTTATTCCAATTATTTATGGTGATGTGGTTTTAGATAATGAATTGGAATTCTGTGTAATTTCAGGAGACCAGCTAATACAATATTTGGCTAAGAAAATCACTCCCGATAAGGTAATTTTAGGTACTGATGTCGATGGAGTATATAACAAAAATCCTAAAACACATGATGATGCATTATTTTTTGATAGATTCACATCCTTAAAGGATTTGGATACTTTGGAAGGAACCACTAATGTCGATGTTACTGGTGGTATGGTTGGAAAAATTAAAGAACTTTTATATTTAGCAGATTTAGGAATTGAATCTAAAATAATAAATGCTGAAGTTGAAGATAATATTTTCAAGGTACTAGAAAACAAACAGGTTAAAGGAACAATAATTTCAAGGGGAAATTAATACATGATTTCAGATAGAAAATTAGAGCATTTATTAATTTGTGAAAATTATGATGT
>JAUNXD010000225.1 GCA_030539985.1 Methanobrevibacter sp. | reverse complement strand
TTTAATCCTTTAATATCACCATTTTCATTTATTTCAATGATTTCAGGATTTTCAACAGTATAAATCAAATTGCCATTTAATAATGCGCTAATTGGACTGATTGTAGCTTGAATATTGGTTGAATTGCCTACATAAATGTTTATGGTTTCATTTGCTATGATGTTTGTCTGAACTTTTGAACCGACAATTTCAACTAGAACTGTTTTATTAGCTGGGGCGTATCTTTCATTTCCAGGATAGGTTATGGTAATGTTGGCCTTGCCTATTCCCACAACTTGGATATTTCCCTGATTATCCACACTCACAACACCTGCATCACTGGTGATGTAATTTAATTGTCCTATATGGTTTAATGTAGCGTTAATGTTATCGGTTTCATCCATTAACAGTATAATTTCTGACGGTGCGGTAATCTCGGATGGTGCTAGAACAACTTTGACCAATATTGTTTTTGAACTTGGAAGATATTTATCAGATCCATTGTATCTGATAGTTATTTCAACTTCACCCAATTTTTTGGCAGTCATACGACCATAAGCATCTATTGTTAAGATACTTGTGTCATTGCATTCATATTCAAGTCCGCTTATCTGTGCATTTTTCCATTCTGAAATTAATCTGGCTTTTAAATATTTACTTTCTTTATTGTATATTTCAATTTCATCATCAATTTCGATTCTGGTGGAATCTTTTTTGACATTAACTATAACAGTTGCATTGGATGGTAAAAATCCTTCGCCACCTATATATGTAATGGTTATTTTAGCCACACCTTCTTTGATTGCATTCATATATCCAGTTTCACTTATGTTAATAACATTTGTGTCATTGCTTGCATAAGTTAAATCACCGACTTTTGGATTTAATTTAGCACCTATACTTTTGCTTTGACCGACATATAAATCGAAACTAGAATCAACAATAATGCTGGTTTCGGTGGACTTGACTGTTACGATAATATTTGCACTTGAAGGCAGATATTTTCCATAAGCAATCAAATCAATTGTTACGTTTGCCACACCATTTCCCACAGTTTCATAGTTACCATAATTATCTATGAATCGAATCACATTGGTATCATTGCTTGTAAAGACCAAATTAAAAATATTATACGGACTAACAGTATATGGTATTGTGCCGTTATTTTTAAGATATAAAGTCAAGGTTTCATTGACATTGATTTCTGTTTGAAATCCGGTAACATTAACAAGCATATCTGCACTGGATGCTTCATATTCATCATTTCCTTCAAAGTAAAATGTTACTTTTGCCAAACCTACACCCACACCAGCGATTGAACACAGACCGTTTACAAACTCTGCAGTGGCAACACCAGTGTCATTACTAATGCATTTCAATGAACCCACCTTGCTTGGATTTAAATTAACATATAAATTATAAACTCCATTCAAATCAATATTAACCCAATCAGCATTAGTATAATCAATACTGGTTGGTTTTCTGTTAACATTGACAGTGAAATTCAATTGTGAAGGTTCATAATTGGCATTTCCAGCATAACTGACAGTAACCATTGCAACACCTCCACTGAGAGCCTTATAATAACCATTAGAGTCCACTCTTAAAACCTGAGTATCATTACAACTATATGTAACACCACCGCTAGCACCGCTTGGTCTAACGGATGCTGTGAAAGTGCCTGAATCTCCAACACTTAATGAATTAACTTCATAAATCATTTCAATGTTTGTTTGAGTGCGGATAACATTAACTGTGATTGTTATGTTGGATGGAAGATATTCATAATCCCCTTTTAAGTTTTTACCTGAATATTTAATTGTAATGTTTGCTGTACCTGCCTTAATTGTTGTTATCTTGCCTTGACTGTCAACCCTGACGATTGATTTGTCACTGCTTTCAAATGTAATGTAATCTTTAAGGAAAGGAGTTACCTCTTCATTGTAAGGACGTATTGTATATGATAGATATGATGATTTTCCGATATTTTTTATGATGGACTGGTTTGCCTCAATCCAGGATCTTTTTTGATATTTGAACTGGTATACATATTTGACATTTTCATATTCCGCAACAAGATTTCCCATAAAGTAGGTAACTGTACCGTCAATTGTTTCGCCAAGTCCCACATTATTCTTGTTTATTGTTAAATTTTGGGAGGATAACTTTAAATTGATTGTAGGCAACTTGTTGAAATCATAATTTCTGATTGTTTTTGTATCGTCATCATATTCTAGGAAATTGAATTGAGTTGTAAAACTGCCTGTAGCTTCATCGTATACAAGTTCTGTTGCATTTAGGAATAACCATTTTGTCATATTCGCCCTGTTATCGACATTTGGCATATTAGAATAGTCTTTCCAAACATTTCCAAACCAGTTATGCTCAGCATCCAAACCGCCAAAGATACTGGTAAGGATTCTTCCATATGATACATCATTGTTTAAAAATATGGAATTGGTTATATTTCCGCCTGTGCTCCAGAAAACAACCCCTCCTACTGTAGCGGTGTTGTTGATGAATACACATTCATCAATGTTTCCCTGGTCATACAAACAGAATACTGCTGCACCATCTTTAGCCTGATTTTCTAAAAACAGTGAATTT
The DNA here is from genome assembly GCA_030539985.1 of Methanobrevibacter sp. Taxonomy (GTDB): domain Archaea; phylum Methanobacteriota; class Methanobacteria; order Methanobacteriales; family Methanobacteriaceae; genus Methanocatella. The sequence continues at coordinate 333 of JAUNXD010000225.1, read as the reverse complement.
CTAATAGATACATCATTAGCGCAAATCGCTCCACCACCCATATCTGAATCGGTTGTTGTTGCGACATTTCCTTTAAAAATACAATTTACAATGTTAGACGCAACATTGTCATATCCATAGTCATTAATAGCCCCACCATATCTTGCATAGTTATTTGTGAAATTACAATCAATAATATTTGCTCCACCATGGGTTAAATAAAGAGCACCACCTGATCCTTCAACAGATTTTGCAGTGTTATTTTCAAATAGAGTATTTATAATATGTGCACCGGTTGCATGCCAGTAAACAGCTCCTGCAACTGAATGTTCATGAGTGTTGTTGATAAATGCA
>JAUNXD010000033.1 GCA_030539985.1 Methanobrevibacter sp. | reverse complement strand
TAATATAAAGATTACCTATGAAATATTTTAGAAAAGTTTATAAAGTATAATAAAAGATTTTTTCTTTAAGATAAATTCAAGTAAAAGTATTACTTTTTATTATCGATTAAAATCAATATTATTAAAAAAACAATAAAATTTATCAGTTTAAATTAAAATAAATAAAAATATTAAATCCATTATTATTTTTATGCAATTAAAATTTATATTATTGGAAACAGAGAGAAATAAAAAATTATTACTTTCATCCCCCATAGTAATAAATAATACTAAAAGTAATACAAAACTTTGAATGAAAAAATCATGAATTTATAAATAAAATGAAATAAAAAATAAAGTATTATGCAACTTGTAGCGGATGTTGGAGGAATACCCGGAAGAGACTGCAACGGTTTTTGCAAATACTGTTACTTCAGAAAGGTAAAGGAAGTGAAAACCTTCGGTTGTGCACACTGTTTACCAAATAAAATTGGCTGTGAAAGATGCAGCAAAGGCGTTGCTGAATCACAGGGCGATTTTAAGTCCCCATTTCAAGTAATGAACGAAGTGCAAAACGCTTTGATGATGAATATGGGAAGAGGTGAAGTCAGTGCCTACATTAGCGGAGGCGGAGATATAAGTTGCTATCCTCATCTTGAAGATCTGACTGCAAGTTTAAATCAATTTTCAATTCCTTCAATACTTGGATATACATGTGGAAAGGGTATAACAGACTCCGAGATAGCTTCAAGACTGATTAATAATGGAGTCAATGAAGTGTCATTCACCATCTTTTCATCCGACCCACAGCTTAGAAAATCATGGGTAAAAGACCCCAATCCTACAGAAGCCCTTAAAGCATGTCAAATCTTTTGTGAAAACATTGATTTAACCGGTGCCGCCGTAATAATACCTGGCATTAATGACGGAGATGTTTTAAGACAAACATGTAACGATTTAGAAGAATGGGGTGCAAAAGGAATGCTTTTAATGAGATTTGCCAATACATTTAACGAAGGATTGATTTTAGGCAATGAACCAATCATTAAAGGTATTGAATCACAACCTGTTGAGGAATTCGGAGAACTCGTCAGACAAATCAATTCAGAATATAAATTCAGAGTAAGCGGAACACCAATATGTGACCCTGAAACCGGAGGCCCCTTCGCAATTGCAAAGGATGAAAATGAAGTGTTCCTTCAATTCATCAAACCAGTGACAGGTGAAGCAACATTAATCACATCAAAAATAGCTGAACCATATATCTCCAAAATATTCCACAAAATTGAAGCGGAAAATGTTAATGTTGTTGCTGTGGATAAGGAGATAGCCTGTTTAATAACAAAAGAAGACCTGGAAAATCTTGATTTAGATGAAATCAGAGATGCAGTGATTTTACCTGGAAGATCATTTGTTCACCAGCTTGATGCCGAAAGGATTTTAAGCACTGACGGTATCGAACGTCTTGTTGGCCGTGGACCGGATACATTAACAGTTGACGGAGAATTGAGTATAGATATGACTGATGAAGATGTCATAGAAAGAGAATTGGAACAGTTCAATGATTTGGTGGATGCAATTAACTTCTTTGGAATGAAAAAAATTTAAAAAAAAAGAGAGTTAGTCAGAATCCTCAACAAGAGAACTCTCACTATTAATTTTCACCAAGATATAATCATACATTTTGGACTTTTTAATTTCAGCTATTTCTGACAGTTTTTTGCCGTCAATGACTACATTACCGATGTCTTCAGCGTAGGTATCGTAATTTAATTTTACACGCACCCCATCCAATTGTGAAGTTACCGGTGTTGGAGAAATAACGTCCTTAATTTCTCTAATCTGGTTTTCAATTGCATTTTTAACAACAATGGATGGCACCAATGGTGCATCAAGAGTCATTTCACGTTTCTTATCATTTAAGATTTGCTCGATAGTTTCGACCAATTTATCAAGAGCGCGTATGTCGGGACCTCTTCTGAGTCTTCTTGGGATTCTTCCAAGACCTCCTACATATGCATCAGCTCCAGGAAGCTCATTAACATCAATTTCCGGTGCACCTGTTACGATTACAGGTATGTCAATATCATCATAAAGGAAAGATTTTTCTTTGATACATTTTTCAAAACTGCCTAATGCAAAAATAGCTATGTCATGCTCTTCAATCAAGTCTTTTTCCTCTTCAGTGATTCCTGAAGTACCTTTACCGTCACCTCTTGCAAGACCTATCATGTTATCCTTTGCACCGAACTCACGCAGATATTCGGAAATGTCACATGCCGCATGAGGCAAATGATGTCTTGCAAGTGTTGGTGAGACAATGGCTATTTCAGAACCTGCCATAGGAGCAACAGATATCTTTGCCAACAGTTCTTTTGATTTTTCTTCAATTTTATCAACATCTTCAAGGGGGACAGCCATATTTAAGACCAGTTCCATCTGCTGAACACTGTCCTGAAGAATAAATCCTCCCAAATCTTCAATTAATTCTCTAATTTCATCACTTTTGTGAACTCCACCGGTAAATATCAATGTTTCATACATTTCTAACACTCTCGAAAAATGCAATTTATAGTGTTTAATATTTTTAATTAATATATTATATTAAATTTTCTAAAATCCCATATCTCAATTCCGCCTTATCAAAAGGATTTTTGGAAATTTCATTGTGTGAAGGGATTTCAACGAGATTTTCGGTTTCTGACACCTCATTTTTCAAATAATCCGGATAAATAACATAATCAAAATCCTCAAAAACCATATTGAACCCTACATCCGAAACTATGTCCTTTAAAAATTCGGAATAGACCTTAACATTAACATCCCTTTTGAAATTGGAATTCAGGTACTTGCTGCAAAGTTCATAATCTGCGAAATAGGACAATACTTCATCATCATCCAATTCGTTATCCGTGATGGCGGAAACCCTTTTAATGCTTTCAAAAATCTGTTTGGAAGTGTTGATTTTTATTTGAACCGCATCCATCTCAACATTACTTTCCGAAAGAAGAATTGCCAAATCGCCATCTTCCTTTTGAGGGAATTTATTTATATTATAATCCCTGATTCCTGCAAGTTTTACGATTTCCTCACACATGGGAGTTGTGACTATTTTCATAATATTATTATATAATCATTTAATATAAATTACTTCATGAATGTGACATTGAGTTTTGAAGAAACCTCCAGCAATGATGTTTCAATTATGGTTGATGCCCTCAGGGCAAGCAGTACCATCACATTGGCTTTGGACAACTTTAAAAAAGTGATTCCATGCTTTACGGCCGAAGAAGCATTTAATTTAAAGGATCAGTTTGGAGGAATTCTGGCAGGAGAGCGTGGAGGAAAACAGCTTGAAGGATTTGATGTTGGAAACAGCCCTTCAGCCGTGAAAGATTTGAAAACCTCCAAAGACATTTTAATCCTCACTACCAGCAATGGGACACGGATTCTTGAAAACATGACTTCAAAAGTTTTAATCGGATCTATGGTCAATGCGAAATCCGTTGGATTGAAAAGCATTGAATTGGCCAGCGAACATATTGATGTCGTAATGGCCGGTGTCAGAGGAGAATTTGCAATCGAAGATTATTTGGCTTCGGGCGAGATATTATACTGGATAAGTAAAAATCTTAATGATTGTGAGTTAAGTGAATATGCACAGTCTGCAATTCTGGCAAGCAGAGATTATAAATCCTTGAAAGAAGCCTTTTTTAACTCAAGATCTGCTAAAAGACTGATTGAGTTAAATTATCTGGATGATGTTGAGTTATGTTCAATGAAAAATATAACAGATAATGTTGCTATATATAAAAATAATGAATTAAGTTTATATATTTAAATTTCATAATATTATTAGACAAATATAATTTATAAAGAAGTGTTTTTTTGAAAAGAGAATGTTTAAAGATTATAGGTACTGCTCATGTATCTGAGGAGAGCGTTAATGAAGTGAAAGATGCTATTTATGAGCACCATCCTGATGTAGTTGCTATCGAACTTGACAGAGGCCGGTTCACTAAATTAAAGCAGGAAATGATGGGTATTGAACAGGATGACACTATTTCAGTGACTAAAATCATTAAGGAAAATAAAGTAGCACTGTTTTTTACAACCACTCTTTTAAGCTATTTTCAATCAAAAATCGGAGCTGACGTGGATGTTGCACCGGGTTCAGAAATGATTGGCGCAATTGAGGCAAGTGAAGATTTGGGAATTCCGATTGCACTGATAGACAGAGACATCAGCATTACATTGCAGAGAGCCCTAAATAAAATGGGATTTATTGAAAAAGCAAAGTTCATGTTTGGGTTGATTGCATCCGTTTTCGGATTTGGAGATGAAGATGAAATCGATATCGAAGATTTGAAAAATCCAGAAAACATAGACGATTTGATGGAAATGTTTAAGGATGAGGCTCCAAGCGTTCATGAAGTATTGGTTCATGAAAGAGACGCATACCTTGCAGGAAGCATAATGAAAATCCCTCAGGACCATGTAATTGCGGTCGTGGGAGCAGGACATAAACCTGGTATTGAAAACTATCTTGACAATCCAGAAACACTGCCTGATTTAAGGGATTTGGAAATAATTGATGAAAAAAAAGGAATTCCATGGGCAAAAATACTATTGGCAATGATTCCGATTCTGTTCGTTGTGATATTTTTTCTGGCATTTTTTAGCGGGATAAACATAACCTGGAACATCTATGAGTTTATCGCCATCAGTATGATTATGGGATTTGTCGGATCAATCCTTTCCGGTTCAAAAATTCAATCCGCACTTGTTGGAGGATTAGTTGCTCCATTAACAATTATCCACCCATTGCTTGCGGCAGGCTGGTTTTCAGGACTGTGTGAAGCCAAATTCAGAAAAGTCAGACAAAGCGACATTAAGAATTTAGCCCATGTTGAGAGTTTTAAGGATTTATGGCACAACAACATATTCAGAATACTTCTTGTAGTTATAGGCACCAATTTGGGAGTCAGTATCGCAACTTTGGTGATTTTACCTTCCAAGGTTTTTATACCATTGTTTATGAAAATATTTGGAATGGGTTAAATAATTAGTTTTAAATAATATATTAATGAAATTATAATTACTATTAATTTTAAATGGAAAAATAACATGTATTTAATATTTCGTTGTGACTGTGGAAGAGCATTGTATGCTAAGGAAGGGGTAGCTACCCGCAAATGCGTATGTGGAAAAACCCTTAAGGTTAAATCAAGACGTATTTTCCAAAAAGTAGCTACAAGAGAAGATGCATCAGAAGCAGTTCAGCAAATGCAAGATAAAATATATGGAAACACTGGCTTTATGAAAGCCAGCGAATTGAAATAGTTTTAATGGTTTGTTAAAAATGATTGGGACGATATTGGAAATAGTTATTATATTAATTTTAATAATCCTTACAGGATACTTATCAATGGCAGAACTTGCGGTCGTATCAATTAGAAAAGCAAAAATGCAGAAATATTTAGAAGAAGGAAATAAAAACGCACAAATTGTTTTTGATTTATTGGAAGATCCTAATGAATTTCTGTCTACAGTACAGATTGGAATCTCATTAATCGGTGTCTTGACAGGGGCTTTTGGTGGAGTCACATTAGCAGAACCCCTTTCCAAATACATTTCATTTATACCATACAACGAACCCATAAGCGTTGCAATAGTTGTTATTGTTACCACTTATCTGACATTGGTTGTTGGAGAAATCGTACCTAAGGTCATTGCTTTAAATGACCCTGAAAGGATTTCTCTAAAAGTTGCAAAAAGTATGGTGGTTCTTGAAAAAGTTTCAAAACCTGTCAGTTTCGTTTTAGCCAAATCAAGCAGTTTTCTTTTATGGTTACTTAGAATTGAAAATAAGAATGACGATGTGGTAACCGAAGAGGAAATCGAACTGATGATTAAGGAAGGAAGAGAAGACGGAACTATTGAAAAAGAAGAGGAAGACATAATCAAAAGGGTTTTCAAACTTGACGACCAAAAAGTTGAAAGCATAATGACTCCTAGAAATGAGATAATCTGGATTGATTTGGAGGATGAGCGAGAAATCAATAAAGTGAAAATTATTGAAAGTAAAAGATCCATTTTTCCAATAGCTTCTGGAGAACTTGATGATTTCATTGGAGTCGTACAGGCAAAGGACATACTGTCCGCAATGTTCAGTGATGAGGAATTTGACGTTCACAAGATTGTAAAGGAACCGTTGGTAGTATCCGAACATATGGAAACATTGGAATTGCTCAGGGAATTTAAGGAAAATCAAGGATACGTCCATATGTCCCTTGTTATTGATGAATTTGGAAGTGTTGAAGGATTAATCACATTAAACGATTTGCTTGAGGGCATTGTGGGAGACATTCCTGGAATCGATGAGGAAGCCGAACCTCAGGCGATTCAAAGGGCTGACGGCACATGGCTTATTGATGGAAGATACCCTATTGACAGATTCAAAGAGCTTTTCAACTTTAAAGATTCATTACCTGACGAGGAAGAGGACAATTATACCACTTTAGCCGGATTCATACTCAGTATAAGCGGAACCATTCCAAATGAGGAAGACATTTATGAGTGCGGAAGGTTTGTTTTTGAAATCATAGACATGGACGGACATCAGATTGATAAGGTTATAGTTACCGATTTAGGTCCAGAGGAAGATGATGAGGAATGACTATGGATGCATCCATAATAATTCAAATAGTATTGTTAATTGTAGGATTCGTATTTTTAATTAAAGGTTCCGATTTGTTTGTTGATGGAGCAAGCAGTATCGCGTCACATTTAAAAGTTCCTACCATTATTGTTGGTCTGACAATCGTCGCTTTTGGAACAAGTGCGCCTGAAGCGGCTGTTTCAATTACCTCTTCCTTAACCGGAAATAATGCAATGGCAGTAAGTAATGTCATCGGAAGTAATATGTTCAACATATTAATGGTAATTGGTGTTTCAGCATTACTTAGTGAATTATTAATGGAAAAGGAGGTCCTTAACAGAGATTTGCCTTTCCTTGTAGGAATTACATTCTTATTTGCAATATTTATTGTCTTAGGTTGGGACATCTCCTCTATTGAAGGCATAATTTTACTGATCATAATGATTGTTTATCTGTTTTTCATCATCAGATCAGCATTCAAATCCGGAAGCACAAACTATGTGGACAAACCGAAACTCACCACAACAAGAAGTGTTCTTTATATACTGATTGGTCTTGCAGGCATCGTATTGGGTGGAGATTTGGTTGTAAACAGCGCTTCAGATATAGCAATCGCATTCGGAATGAGTGAAACATTGGTAGGTTTAACCATTGTTGCAATCGGTACCTCATTACCTGAATTTGTAACTTCAATCACTGCTTTAAAGAAAGGAGAAAATCAACTGGTTATAGGTAACGTTATAGGATCAAACATCTTTAACATACTTTTCGTATTGGGGGCAAGCAGTGCCATAAGTGCAATACCATTAGATCCAAGCATGCTTATTGATGTTATCTTTATGGTGATTGTTACCATAATATGTTTCATATTCGGTAAAACACAGGACAAATATGATAAAAAAGAAGGTGTAGTTTTAATATTGCTATTCGTGTTCTATATGGCCTTCGCAATCTGGAGAAATTATTTCCCTTTTTAACTCACAGGCCTTACATACATTAGATGAAGTCGGCTCACCGCAAACTTCACATTCATTAAGGTTTGTGCTTATATCATTTTCAAAAGTTAATATTTTATTAAACGAATCCATCACATTACTTTTTATTCCCGGATATTTGTCTTCACTGACATTTAAAAATTCCTTAATTTTTGCCCTAAGCGACAAATGAGAATAAGGACATTCATCCAGGTGAATGTCAATGCCGTTTATTACGGCCCACATTCCAACCTCCTTTTCAGGAGTGTTCCATAACGGCTTTATTCTAGGAACTAATTTTGGATGAATTACATCAAGTTCAGGCCCGAATTTGGAAAACTTTATGGTGTCACCACGAGCAAAACTCATTAAAAAAGATTGAATCTCATCATCCAAGTTATGGCCAGTAGCTATCTTGACGGCACCCAACTCATAAGCTGTTTTATTTAGGATATTCCTTCTGAAAACACCACATGGAATGCATGCACTTTTAAAATCAGAATAAATGTCATCTAACGCAAAACCCTCTTCATCCTTAAATGACTTTTGAACAAGTTTTACATTCAAATCCTTGGCATTTTGAATGGCTGAATCTATACCATGCTGGCGGTAACCCTCAATACCCTCATCAACGCTTATAGCCACCAAATCAAAGTCAAGAAATTGCTGATAATTTTTGAGGGCATGCAAAGTCAAAACACTGTCCTTGCCTCCGGACAATGCAACAGCTATTAATTCGCCCTCCCTAATCAATTCATAATCTCGGATAAGATTATTGATTCTTGTAAAAATCTTGTCGTTGAATTCATCTTTGTTTAATTTCACCATTACTAAATTGATTTATAGAAAGTTAAATAAATAATTTTACCAGGTGAAAATATGATAACATGTGATTTTGCAATATTGCCTGTAGGAACAGAGACAACAGAATGTAAGGATTATGTAACCGCTGCAGTCCAGTCAATTAAGAATTCAGGTCTAAACTATCAATTGACAGGAATGGGAACACAAATAGAAGCAGATAATCTTGAAGAGTTGTACTCTGCAATTGCCACTGCTCAGGAAGCGATTTTTGAACTTGGAATCGGCAGAGTTTATACTGTTATAAAAGTAGACGACAGGCGTGATTTGGAAAACAGAACTTTGGACGCTAAAGTTGATACTGTAGAAAAAATGTTAAGATAAGTTAGAATTTAATCTAACTCATCAGAAGCGGTTTTGACCGCTTCAATTACTAAATCTAAATCTTGTTTTGTTAATGATGGATGTACAGGAAGTGAAATAACATTGTCTGCTGCAAGTTCAGCATTCGGACAATCCCCTTCAATTCCAAGTGCCCTGTAAATCGGTTGGTTGTATAAAGGAATAGGATAATGTATGCCTGTTCCGACACCGCAGTCATTGATTATGTCAACCCAATCGTCACGGTCTCCTTTTTCCACCCTAATTGTATACTGGTGGTACACATGCTTTGATCCAGGAGCACAATAAGGGGTTATGACCCCCTCAATGTCTTTTAAACCATTGTTTAAATAGTCTGCATTTGCAATTCTCTTATCATTGAATCCGTCTATTTTATCCAATTGGGCAAGGCCTATCGCTGCTGAAATATCAGTCATTCTGAAGTTGTATCCTATTGCATCGTGGTGATATCTGACGCTAGCCCCATGTGCCCTGAACATCTTTGCACTTTCAGCCAAATCCTCATCGTCAGTGGTAATCATTCCGCCTTCTGAAGTGGTCATATTCTTTGTTGGGTAAAAACTGAAACAGGACATGTCTCCTATACTGCCCACTTTTTGACCATTGCATGTTGCTCCATGAGCCTGTGCTGCATCCTCTATGATAATTAAACCATATTTTTCAGCAATTTCATTGATGCGGTCCATATCTGCAGCCTGACCATAAAGTTGAACCGGCACGATGGCTTTGGTATTTTCAGTAATCAAATCTTCAACTGTATCCGGGTCTAATGTATATGTCTTTAAATCGATGTCTGCAAATACAGGCTTTGCTCCAGTGTATACAATTGAATTGCCGCTTGCAATAAATGTGAAAGGTGTTGTAATTACCTCATCTCCCTCTTCAATGCCACATGCAAGCAGTGCAGTGTGCAATGCAGCGGTTCCGGAGTTAACAGCAATACCATAGTCTGCTCCAACCCATTCAGCGAATTTTTGTTCAAATTCTTCAACTTTAGGGCCTTGAGCAATCATTCCGGATTTCATTACTTCAACTACATTTTCTATTTCTTCATCGCCAATTATTGGTTTTGCAATAGGAACTTTAATATTTGACACATTCATCACCAATTAGATTAAATTTCTATACTATATAAAAATAGTTATTAAAAAAAACTACGAGTGAGAAGTAATGGACGAATATAAAATAGTAACTGTTGAAGAGGGATTGACCAAAATTGAATTTCCAGAGTATGAAAAAGTGTCCTCAGCGGCACCGGTTTTTTACAATCCTCATATGGAATTAAATAGGGATTTGTCAATTCTCGCAATCCAAGTTTTTCAAAAAGAGCAGGAACGTGAAATAAACATCTGCGATTTGTTTGGAGGAAGCGGAATAAGAGGCATAAGATATAAAAACGAAATCGATGGTGTTGGCGAAGTTTCAATCAATGATATAAGCGAAACAGCCAATCATTTTGAACGCTACAACATTGAATTGAATGATTTAAATGATGTTGAAGTTTATCAACATGACGCCAGCATGTTTTTGAGGATGAAACGTGGAGAATTCGATGTTATTGATATTGATCCATTTGGAACCCCTTCACCATTTTTAGACTCAGCAGGATACTGCTCCCGTAGAAATTCACTTTTATGCGTTACCGCAACAGACACATCAGCATTGTGCGGAACATACCCGGAACCCTGCATTCGCAAATACAATTCAAAACCATATAAAAGCGAATACTGCCATGAAACCGGAATCAGAATATTGGCAGGTTTTGTTGCTCTCACTCTTTCAAAATATGCAAAATACATTGAAGTCAAAATGTCCCACAGCACAGAACATTACATGAGACTGTATCTTGAAGTCAAGAAAGGCTCTAAAAAAACCGATGAATCCCTGAAAAATATTGGATACATCAGCCACTGCAAAAACTGCCTATACAGACAGACCCGCAATGGACTGGCAAGCCCTATTGATGATGTGTGTCCTGTTTGCGGTGAAAAAATGGTTCATGCAGGGCCATTATGGTTGGGAGACATTCAGGATGGAGAATTTATCCGAAAAATGATTGATGAAACCAACTATAAAAAGATCAACCGTGAAAAAGAAGCCTTAAAATTATTGAATAAATGTCTTATCGAATCTAGTGCCCCTGCAACATTTTATGACGTCCACACAATATGTAAATCATTGAAAGTCAGTGCACCAAAGTTCGATTTGATTTTGGATGAACTTAAAAATGATGGATTTGAAGCGATAAAAACCCATTACAACCCGTTGGGCATAAAAAGTGATGCCGGAATTGAAGATATTAAAAATATTTTAACAAGATTAAATGAAATTTAAAGAGTTTTTTGATAACAATATTGCAAAAAATAAAATCTGAAATTAAATTTATATTTTCAATCATAAATTATAAAAAATTGTAATCAAAAAAATACGATTAGTTAATTATCTAAAAAAATTAATAAAAAATAAATAAAATACAAAAACTTTTATA
>JAUNXD010000224.1 GCA_030539985.1 Methanobrevibacter sp. | reverse complement strand
GAGAACGCTAGACTGAAGATCTAGATGTCGCTGGTTCAAGTCCGGCCCATGGCATTCTTTTTTGACATTTTTTACTGAAATTCTTCATCTTAAGCATTCTTTTTTTGAAGAATTTCAAAAATAAGTATTTCGATTAGATTATGGAAAGTGATGGTTTGTTTTTAATCTAATCTTTTTTTGTTAGAGTAATCGGTTTTGGTTTGACTTGAGTGTTTTCTCTTAATTCTTTGTATCTTTTAACAATTTCATAACCGTTGTTACTTCCGATTGAATCAGCTCCGCCGGTCAGTATCTGGTTTGCAAATTTGTATTCGTCTATGCCGCCGTAAATTTCAATTTTGATTTTTGGAGCATATTTCTGGATGATGTTTATGTCATTGACATTTTCAAATATGTGATTTGGACTTACAAATCCTGTTGAGTTCTTGATGAAATCCGCTCCTGATTTTTCAGCTACCTTTGCGGCATTTGCCTTTTGGTAGTCTTCAAGAGCTTTGCTTTCAATAACCACTTTTAAAATTTTATCTCCTGCAGCTTCTTTTATTTGTCTTATTTCATTTTCAAGCAGGTCATACCTTTCATCTTTAAGGTAACTTAAGTTGATTACTACTTCGATTTCATCGACGCCTTTTTTAACCAGTTCTTTTGTTTCAGCAATTTTACTTTCAGTGTCTTCAAAACCTAGTGGAAATCCGACTACGCTTCCAATTTTAATGGCACTGTCGGATAGTATTTCCTTGGCTAAGGGAATGTATGTTGGTGATATGACTACAGAATGGAAGTTTAATTCCTTTGCTTTTTCAAGAAATTCTCTCATTTCGCTTTCACTAATCATATTGTTTAAATTAGTGTAATTAATTAGGCTAGCTAATTCTTTTGAATTTTTTATATTGTACATAGTAACACTCTCTCAATTAGTTAGTATATATACGAACATATTATTTAAATATTTTCATATTAATTTCTTCATCATGTATGGTCCGACTTTTTCATAACCGAATTTACGATAATAATTTCTTGTTCCTATTCCGCTGATGATTGCCATTTCCTCCTTGCCGTTGTCTAATGCAATGCCTTCAGCTTCCTTAAGAAGTTTTTCACCAAATCCAGTATGCTGGCCGATTTTAGGATTTTTACCTCCAATTTTTATCATATTTCCGTAAACGTGCAATTCACGGATTAATGCAGTTGTGTCGGTAATCTCTTCTCTAAAGTGATTTTTTGAAGGTAGCCTTAACCTTATAAATCCTGCAAGACTCTCTTCATTAATGTCTTCGATTGACAGGAAATATTCCTCTCCATTACATGCGCTGTAGCTTTCAGTGAACAGCTCAAAGTCACCCAGGCGGTATTCCTGGGATGTCTTTTTATGGCCGATTTCACGGCAGCGGATGCATTGGCAGTTGATATGTTCCTTTTCCAGATTATTGTAAACAAGTTCTCCAAGGTTTGACTTCTTCACTCCCGCTTCAATGAGTGTTGAAGGAATGTCCCTTTGGATTCTCATGGTTCTCACCCATTTCGGCAAAATGGCCTTAACCTTGGTTATTAGTTCAACCGCTTCATCATCGTTATACGGTTCATATTCTCCTTTAACCCACAGGTCATACAGTTCGCTTCCCTTGGTTACGAGGCATGGATAGATTTTAAGCATGTCCGGTTTGTAATTATCATCACTGAACAGCTGTCTGAACATTTTCAGGTCCTGTTTCTGGTCTGAAAACAGTCCGGGCATCATGTGCATTGCAACTTTTATGGCGGAATCCCTTAGAAGCTGATTTGCTTCTATGACGTCAGATAATGTATGTCCACGTTTGATTCTTTTGTATAAATCATCGGATAATGTCTGGACACCAAGTTCGACCCTTGTCACTCCAAAGTTGAGCATTCTGTTTATATGTTCTTTTTTACAGTAATCGGGACGTGTTTCAAAAGTCATTCCAACACATCTGACCTTTGAAGTTTCATTAACACTTTGAACATCCTCAATCAATACATAATCATTTGGAGGATAGGTTTTCAAAACATCCTTTTCAAACAATCTTATTTCATCATGATCCAAGTTATAATCGTAATTTGTTGGTTTGTTTTCAATAATCAGGCCGAAATCACACATTGCTTTCAAACATTGGGATACGAACCATTCCTGATAGCATAAATCCCTTGAGGGAAATGTTCCTCCCATTATGATCAATTCAACTTTGTCTATCGGATGGCCTATTTTTTTAAGCTGTTTTAAACGGTTAAAGCATTGGACATATGGATGATATTCATACATTCTACCTCTAAGTGCAGCAGGCTCCTCACCGGTATAGCTTGGAGGGGCAATGTCACTTTCGGGACAGTAAAAACATCTTCCATGAGGGCACTTATGTGGATGACACATTACTGCCACAATTGCAACGCCGGACATTGTTCTTGTTGGTTTTTTCTTTAAAATTCCAGAAACAACCTCTTTTTCTTCAGGTTTTGCATATTCCAAGATGTCGGCATTGCTCATGAACTTGGATAATTTCAAATCTCGGCACAGTTGCCTTTTTTCAACTTCAAGTTCCTTTCGGGTCGCTATTTTGCCTTCAAGAATATCATTGATTATGATTCTGCACGCTTTTTCCATTTTCTTTTCACCATCATTATAATAGTTAAATTTATATGTGGGTGTATTTAAATAGTTAATGAAATAAAATATATATTATAATATTTAATTTACGAAGGTGAAAAAATGCAAATTAAAGAATTTATAGGATCTACAGTTTTAGATAAAAATGCAAATGTTGTTGGTAAAGTTGAAAATGTTGATTTCAACACCGAAACTGGTAAAATTGAAACTATTACTTTAACTTTACAAAAAAATATCTTCTCCAGAGATGAACTTCAAATCGATTTTGAAGATATTGCAACCATTGGTGCATACATTATCTTA
>JAUNXD010000223.1 GCA_030539985.1 Methanobrevibacter sp. | reverse complement strand
CTTATAACTAATAACTTATAAAAAAATAATAAGTTATAAGTTATCAATCACCTTTTTGCTTTTAAGGACATTGTCGAAGTTATTCAGCTCAATGATTGCAGTATCGATTTTTTTAAGAAGATTCAAATCCAATGTGCCGTCACCAAGGGTAATATGCTGGTCCTTAATGCCATCGTTATCATTGAGATGACAATAGCTGATGTTTTTTAATGAAAGCATTTCTTCAAGGTTTCCGCATGTATTTCCATGGCCTGTGTCAATTGTCAGGCTGCATCCGGTGGCTTCCTGTATCATTTCAATTTCCTCAACCTTGTTTCCCAGAAATTTTCCCCGAACAGGCATGTTTTCAACGGACACTTCCACATTGGTGTTGTCTATTATTTCTCCAACGCTTTCAACAGCCAGTTCCAATGCCCATTTTCTGAGATGTGGTTCGTTTCTGCCGATGATTCCCGGATGAACGGTTATTGTATTTGCATTGATGCTTTCGGCATACTCGCCGCACTGAATCATCTGCTTTACACTTTCGGTCCTTATCCCCTTGTTGAGGCTTGCGATATTTATGTCTACAGTTGCTGCATGTATTCTCATGTCAAGACCGCAGTCCTTGAACTCACCATTGTCCTTTTCATAGAATGGATCTTCTCCGAGAATTTCGATTATTTCAAATCCGTGTTTTTTAGCTAAATCGATGATGTCATTATTAGGTTCCATAAATAAAGCCAGTGTCGTAAAACCCAATTTCATGATAATATATATTTAGTTCATAAGTATAAAGTTTAATTAAACGGGAAGTATTATGATGACTTTTAAGAATATTGAAACATTGAAAAATGAAAGCATGAACCTTTCGGATAAGATTTACATTTTTGATACAACTCTTCGTGACGGTGAACAGACACCTGGAGTTGCACTGACTGTTGATGAAAAGATTCAAATCGCACAAAAGCTTAACAATTTGGGTGTCGATAAGATTGAAGTAGGTTTTCCGGCTTCTTCAAAAGGCGAAATCAAGTCCTCAAAAAAAATAAAGGCTATGGACTTGGATTCCACTTTGGTAGGTCTTTCAAGATCTCTTCAAGGAGATGTCGATGCAGTTCTGGATGCTGATTTGGAATACGTTCACATATTCATAGGTACTTCCCCTTTGCATCGTGACTACAAGCTTAAAATGTCAAAATCCGAAATAATTTCCAAGGCCGTCGATACAGTTGAATATGCTAAAGACCATGGATTGACTGTTGAGTTTTCGGCTGAGGATGCTACCCGAACCGAAAAGGGATTTTTATATGATATAATAAGTCAGGTAATTGATGCCGGTGCTGATTTCATTGACATTCCCGATACCGTCGGTGTTTTGACACCTGTCGTCACCCGTGAACTCATAAGCGATATCAAAGACAGCTTCAATATTCCTTTAAGCGTTCATTTCCACAATGACTTTGGTCTTGCCACCGCCAACACCCTTACCGCTATAGAGTGTGGTGCAAACCAGGCGCATGTTACAGTAAATGGTTTGGGTGAGCGTACCGGTAATTGTTCTTTAGAGGAACTGGTTATGACATTAAAATCCGCTTATGATATTGATTTGGGCCTTGATACCACTAGGCTATACAGCCTGTCCAATCTTGTTGGTCGTCTCACCGGTGTCAAGATGCCTGTCAACAAGCCGATTGTAGGTGATAATGCCTTTGCCCATGAA
Organism: Methanobrevibacter sp.; assembly: GCA_030539985.1. Classification (GTDB taxonomy): domain Archaea; phylum Methanobacteriota; class Methanobacteria; order Methanobacteriales; family Methanobacteriaceae; genus Methanocatella. Next base: position 1,233 of record JAUNXD010000223.1, on the reverse strand, counting down.
TCCGGTATTCACGTTCACGGCATTCTAAATAATTCATCTACATATGAACCGATTTCACCTGAAATGGTTGGACATTCAAGGCGCATCGTTTTGGGAAAGCATACCGGAGCTAATGCACTGAAATCAAAACTTAAGGAAAACCACATTGATTTAACTGAGGAACAGTTTTACAAGGTTTTCAATGAAATCAAGTCTTTAGGCGACAGTGGTAAGTGCGTTACCGATGATGATTTGGTGGCTATTGCTATTACCGAGCTTGCTTCCGCTCGTGAAACTCCTATTGAGATAAAGGGTTTAAGCATTTCCATGGGGGCGAATGTGTCTCCTACCGCCACTGTCAAACTTGAAATCGATGGTGTCGAAAAGGAAACTGCAAGCACAGGTGTAGGGCCTGTTGATGCGGCTTTAAATGCTATTGGTGATTTGATTGAAGATACTCTTCACATAGAACTTGAGGAATATAATCTTGAAGCAATTAACGGTGGTACGGATGCATTGGCTGATGTATTTGTAATATGTTCAGACCCAAGTGGCAACAAGGCTACCGGAAGATCAATTAATCAGGACATAGTGATGGCCAGTATTTTGGCAGTGCTTGATTCGATTAATAAATTATTGTTAATCTATCCTAATCAATAATTGATAATTTTCAATTTTTTATATTTTTTTTAAAAATTATAATATTTTATTTTTTTTGTTTAAGTATTCTTTAACAATAATCTTTTTTATCTTAACTTCAAATCCATAAACTATATATATTTTCAAATAGATACATAATATTACTGAATGTAAAAACTATTTTTTAATGTGCCAAGATGACCGAGAGGCGAGGTGTGTGGCTGCAGACCATATCACAGGGGTTCAAATCCCTTTCTTGGCTTATTTTAATCATTATTTTTAATCTTTTATTTATAACTTTTTTACTAAAAAATTAATTACTTTTATCAACAAATAAATTAATAGAGTTTCAAATTAATTAATAACATTATTATAGGAGTATTTTTTTCATGATTAAAATTTATAACACAATGACAAGAGAAAAAGAAGATTTGCAAGTTGTAAATAACAAACTAAAATTATTTGTTTGTGGACCAACTGTATATGATTATTCCCACATTGGACATGCAAGAACTTATATTTCTTTTGATGTAATTGTTAGGTATTTAAAACATAAAGGAATATCTGTATTTTATTTACAAAATATTACGGATATAGATGATAAAATCATTAACA
>JAUNXD010000222.1 GCA_030539985.1 Methanobrevibacter sp. | reverse complement strand
AGAAGTTAATGTATTTCAAATAATTTATTATATATGAATGTGATAATAATTATTATTGAAAGGTGATTTTTCATGATTTACACTATTGAAGAAATTAAGCAAAAGGCTATTCCAATCGCACAGGAGTATGGTGTTGACAGCATGAGCCTGTTTGGATCATATGCTCGAGGCGAAGCTAATGAGGATAGTGATTTGGATTTTTTCATTGATCGTGGAGATATAAAAGGTTTATTGGACTATATTGGATTTGTCCAAGACCTGGAGGAAATTTTCAAGTGTCATGTTGATGTTGTATCAACAGGAATTGAAGATAAAAACTTTTTGGCAATAATTAAAAAAGACGGAGTTCTTATATATGAAAAATAAGGATATTCAATATGTTAAAAAAATTATTGAATACTGTGACATTGCAGATAATCTGTTGGATGAATATGAACGAGATTATCTTCTCTTTCAAACATCACAATCTTTTCAGTTATCCACAAGCATGTGCATTGTTCAAATTGGAGAATATGTTTCAAGATTGTCCGATGAGTTTAAAGAAAAACATGACAATATCCCCTGGAAGCAAATCAAAGGAATGAGGAACTTTGCGGCTCACCAATATGAACATTTTGAATTTGAAGTGTTATGGCACACCATCACAGAAGAGCTTCCGGAACTAAAAGAAAGCCTATTGCCACTAATATAAATCTAAAGAGGTGTTTTTCATGGCAAGACCAATCGGGACAACTCCTGTTTTTGAAGGTGAAGATGCAATTGCTGTTTTAAAAGAAATGCAAGAACCACCTACTCAGGAAGATAAAGAGTTTGCAAAAGAAATCAGAAATCAGAGGATTGTATTGTTCTAGATTATAACTCCCTTATTATTTTAATTATTCACTTAAATCTTGTCCTTTCATAATCTATTTTTTATCTGCTCTTTTGTCATCTCATGTAAATCGAATGCCCATCGATCCCATAGAAAATATTCTTCATCATCTTCGTCTTCACGGTAATCCTCAAGTGTCCTATTGCATTCTATGCCATATTTGTCTGCAATAGTTTTTATTTTATTGTAATAGTTTTTAGAATGTTCCAGTAGATTATATTCATCGGTCCAGTTTATGTTGTGCTCTCCCTGCACTACTCCTAACCGGTACATGTCATTAAGACATTCTTCATTGTTTTTATGTATCATATATTATTAATTTTCTCTTTTAGGTTATAGTATTTTCCATTAAAAAAGGTAGTCATGATATATAAATCTTTATATATTATAAGTAATAAATTACATAATAAAGAATTTAAGTGGAGGACATATCCAAAATGGCAGATTCAATTATTTTACTTGAAGAGAGAAAAGAAGTTACAACTTTCTTATTGGATGAAGGTACCATCACTGCAACTACTGTAACCACTCCTACCGGAGAGACTCCAGGATATGAGTATGCTGGAGACAAAGTTAAAGTTGATGATGCCGTAACCTTATCTGATAACTCAGATATTGGAAAACCGACTGTTAAAAAATACACTGCAGCTGAAGGAGAAATCATTTTAGGAATTGCAGTCAACGATCCGGTTACCATGACTGGAGGTAGAAGAAAAACCGCAATATTGGTATTGGGACATTTGTTCAGATTGAAATTAGCCAGCGGATTATCAAACATTGCTGTTAATGACAGAATAGCTTTAAGCAGCACTGGAGCCATCAAATCCGATGACGGCGAATACATTGCAATGCATCCTGTAGCTAGCTCAGACGATTACAACTACATTGAAGTATTCAGACCATATGACATAGGTGAGGCTTAAATGATAACCAAAGGAAACGATACCAAAGTTCAAAACGAGGTAATAGCTCAAACAATCACTGATGAGTCAGCAAAAAGGTTAAGACTGGCAAGACTCTTTCCAAAACAGGAAATCAAGGAAAACTCAGATTACTATACCTACTTCAGACAGAACATCAATCTTGATGAGGCCATCAAAAAAGGATTGCTGGGTGAAGCAAAAGACCTAGCACCTGGAGCTTCATTACAGGAGCTTAACATAAGAAAACCTGTAACCGACACCATCAGCATAGACACAGTCGGAGGAGTATTAAACGTCAACAAGGATGTCTTTGACAGTGACAGAATCTCTTTTGAAGACTTGTTAGCGGATGTGGCAACACTCATCGCAAACAAAATAGAATATAATATCTACGATACAATCGTCAGCTCAGCAAAGGTTCCGAAATACAATACCACACAAACCGAAGATACAATGGAGGCTTTCGGACAGTTTGTAATCAAGGCACAGGAAGCATTCAAGGGAAGTTCCGGTGCAGGGGCAGATTTAACAATAATGGTGGAATCTTACAGGACATTAAGCTACATCAAACAGTTGGCTTACGTCTCAAACAAGTCAGTTCAGCCGATAGAAGAGATTCAGGCTTACTACGGTGTGGACAATATTGACTTTTTGGGAACAACCCATGCGGACGGAGGATCAATGCTTGGTGAAAAGGATTATATTGCATTTGATATCAGAAACGCACCGCTGACAGTATTATATTCCAAATCTTCAGGAACAACCGTTGCACCTATCACATCAGATCCGGACATTGCAGACTTTTATCCTATCATCGAGATAATGAGAAAGGACATCTACGATGAGTTGCCTCAGTATACAAAGCTTTTCATACAATCAAAGGTCGGTGTTTTATTAAACAAACCGCATTTGGCATTAACAGGAAAATGCAGGCCATAAAAAGGTGATTATTAATGTTGACTAAAGGAAATAATGCTAAAGTTCAGGATGAAGTGATGGCACAGATTGTTGCTGACACTTCAGCCAAATGGATGAAATTCACAAGACTGATTCCAAAGCAGGAAATCGAGGAAAACTCCCAATACTATACCTACATGTCCCAAAGGGTCAATATCGATGAGATAATTGACAAGGGACAGTTGGG
>JAUNXD010000221.1 GCA_030539985.1 Methanobrevibacter sp. | reverse complement strand
TTGAATGCGGTTGAATGGAAATCTCCAACGAAATCAACCCCCAAATTTTCAACTGTTTGAACAATCAAATTGCTCAGGGAATCCTTTATATGTGCTGAGCGATTCAAATCCATTTCATTGAATGTGCGCTCATTGTGCATTGTTGATTTTGGTGATGAGAATGGGATGAAATACAATGTGTTTTTCAAATCCTTTTCCAGGCATTCCCTCAGCAAGTTGACATTTGCAATTTGTGGAGAAAGTTCATTTCCATGAATGCCTGATAGAATCAGTATTTTAGTTCCTGAAGACCCCAATTTAAAAATCGGAGTCCCATAAACGCATTTTTCAAGTACAAAGTGAGTCAATTTGTCCAATTCCAATTGATTGAAAATATTTTTGTTTCGTGAAATATATCCTCCTGAAAAATCGCAGACATAAGCCATTTCCAAATTGCCAAATTGCTCAATTTTTTTAAAATGCATAATTAAATATACAGTGAAACTCTTATTTAAAAATAAGTATGAAAATGAAGAAATATATCAAAAATCTGATAAGGCTAATCAATTATGAAAGGGATGCTGAAATTGATCTGATGACACGTGAAATAAGCACAATGTCAGGTGTTAAAAGAGAAGAGCTTGGAAGAGCTATAAACAAGGTCAAAGGAAAGAGTTTAGGTAAGGAACTTGGCCTGCAGATTGTCCAGTTCGGAAGGTCTGAAGTGATTGACACAGAAATATCTGTTGGAGACATGGTACTTGTCAGTACCGACAATCCGCTGAGAAGCGATTTGACAGGTACCGTTACCGAAAAGGGAGCCAGATTCATTAAAGTTGCCTTTGACAAGCGTGTTCCAAAATGGGCGATTAAAAAGAAGGTCAGACTTGATTTGTATGCCAATGACATTACATTCAGGAGAATGGAAGACAACCTGAATCATCTGAGCCTTAAGGGAAAGAATGCCCTTGAATACATTTTAAATGAAAGAAATCCTAAAAAAAACAGGGGCGTCCCATACATTTCATACATTGATGAAAATCTCAATGATTCACAAAAGAACGCCATTGAAAATGCCCTTTCATGTGAAAACTTCTTTCTGATTCATGGTCCTTTCGGAACAGGAAAAACAAGGACACTGGTGGAGCTTATCTCCCAGGAGACAAGACAGAACCATAAGGTACTGGCAACCGCCGAGAGCAATGCTGCAGTCGACAATATTTTGGAGAGACTGATGGACAATAAGAAATTGACCCTGACAAGGCTCGGCCATCCCCAAAGGGTTTCAAAGCACAACATTACACAGACTCTGGCATATAAGGTTGAAAACCACAAGCTTAACCGGAAAATCAAAAAGATCCATAAAAAGATTGACAATATGATTGAAAAGCGAAAAGTTCACACAAAACCTACACCACAGTACCGCAGAGGCTATGGTGATTATGACATTCTTCATATGGCTTCAAAGGGAAAGAGTGGTCGTGGAATCAGTTCGGATAAGATGAAATCAATGGCAAAATGGATTGAAATCAACCAGGAAATCGATGAGGCGCATGATGAAATCAAAAGGATTGAAAACAGGATGATAAAAGACATCATAGACTCAAGCGATGTTATTCTTGCCACAAATTCATCTTCGGCACTTGAGGCAATTGCAAGGGTTAAATTCGATGTTGCAATCATTGATGAGGCTTCACAGGCCACAATTCCAAGCGTTCTGATTCCGATAGCCAAGGCACACAGGTTCATCCTTGCAGGAGACCACAAGCAGTTGCCTCCGACAATCATCAGCGACCGGGCGGGAGACTTGTCCAAGACACTGTTTGAAGAGCTTATCAGAATCTATCCATTCAAATCACAATTACTTAATACCCAATACAGAATGAACAGCCTTCTCATGAAGTTTCCAAATGAAGAGTTCTACAACAACAATCTAAAAAGCGATTCAAGTGTGGATAACATAAACATTAAAGACATTCTGGATTCCCATCAGGATGAGGAAGCGTTACTGTTCATTGACACATCAGACATTGACGACAATAAGGAGAAGCACCTTAAGGATTCAAAATCCATAATAAATGAAATTGAAGCTGAAATCGCCCTAAGAATTGCCAATGACTATTTGAATGACGGAGTGGACGAATCTGATGTCGGCATAATCAGTCCATATGCAGACCAGGTCAAGATAATTCAGGAAAAAACTCCGATTGAAGTCAAAACCGTTGACGGTTTTCAGGGAAGGGAAAAGGAAATTATTATAATTTCCACTGTTAGAAGCAATAAACATGGAAACATTGGTTTTTTAAAGGATTTGAGAAGACTGAACGTTGCAATAACACGTGCAAAGCGTAAGCTGATTATCATAGGCAACATAAACACCCTGAAAAACAATCAGACATATGAAAGGCTGATTAAGTTTTGTGAAGATGAAAACTTACTGGTAAGAATTTAGGTAAACCTAAACTTTATATACTATGAAAATATAATAATAATTAAGGATGAAAAGAATTTTTCCTCCATACTCTTAATTGGGGTTTCCATAATACTACCCCCGTATAACTTTCAACCTCAATTTAACCCTCAATTAAGAGTTTTTCTTCTGTCCACTATTTTTTAAAATTATAAATACTATTAAAAACAAAGAACTTAATGAATACTTATTCTTATTACGGTGATTAATTATGACTGAAAAAGTAGTTTTAGCATTCAGTGGAGGATTAGACACCTCTGTCTGCGTTAAATTATTAGAAGAAAAATATGATGTAGAAGTAATTACTGCATGTGTTGATGTAGGACAAGGCGAAGAAGAAATGGAAAAGGCAAAAACAATGGCATCAAAAATTGGTGGTTTAAAACACTACAACATAGATGCCAAAGAAGAATTTGCAAACGAATACATCTCACGCGGAATTAAAGCAAATGCAGAATACGAAGGATACCCATTAAGCACTGCTTTTGCAA
>JAUNXD010000032.1:1787-11346 GCA_030539985.1 Methanobrevibacter sp. | reverse complement strand
AATGCAGTATCCAAAACGTTTAAAATCAAATTCAAGTAGAATTTTCAACTAAATTCTACCATTTTTCTATTTTTTAAAATCCAAAAAAATTAAAGATTATGTAACAATTGCTTGTTACATAATATGTTTATGTTTTTTAGGCTCTTTTTTCTTGTTGAATATATCCTTATCCAGTGCATTGTTTCTGAATGAAACGATTATTGTACAGATTGCATCGCCTGTAATGTTTACGGCGGTTCTGAACATGTCCAGGATATGGTCTATTCCGAAAATTATGCCTATTGCGTTTACCGGCAAGCCTACTGAGTTGAAAACCATTGTAAGAGTTACAAGTCCCACGGAAGGAACGCCTGCTGTACCGATTGATGCCATCACTGCAGTAAATATTACTGTTATCAGTGCAGAGGTGCCGAGATCGATTCCGTATGCCTGTGCTGCAAACATTACCGCAACACCCTGCATGATTGCTGTACCGTCCATGTTTATTGTTGCACCTAATGGAATTGTGAATGATGACACTTCCCTTGAAACTCCCATTTCCTCAAGTTTATTCAGGTTCAGAGGTATTGTCGCATTTGAAGTTGATGATGAGAATGCGAAAAACATTACTGAAATAAACCTTTTGAAGAATCTGATAGGGTTTAGGCGTGTGAATGCAATCATTATTGACGGATAGACAATGAATGCCTGTATTGCCAATCCTATGAGCACGCAGATGACGTACTTTGCAAGAGGCAGCATACCTTCGAATCCAAGTCCTCCGAAGGTACGTGCCATAAGACAGAATACGCCGATTGGGGCGAATTTCATCACGATGTTTGTCATTTCCATCATGATGGTGTTTCCTTCGGTGAATATCTTATTTATTATTTTGGTTTCCTGCCTTAATTTGGCCAGTATAATGCCTATAAGTACTGCAAAGATGATTACCGGTAGCATGTCTCCTGTTGCAAGGGAACTGAATGGGTTGTCAGGCACCATATTCAATATTGTATCTGTCATTGTCTGATTTATTGTTACGTTTGAGGTTTGTACTGCACCCATATTCAAACCGACGCCCGGCTGAATGGTCATGCCTATAAACAGTGCGATTGTAACTGCAACGGCGGTTGTAATCAGATATATGAGGATTGTTGTTCCTCCTATGGAGCCGATTGTTTTGATATCTGAAATTGATGCAACACCGACAACGATTGAGAAGAATACAAGTGGTACGACAAGCATCTTCATCAGTTTGATGAAGAGGTTTCCTCCCAGGTAGAAAACGTTGTCCATCAATATTATCTTCTTGATAAAAGTGTTGTCAACATAGAAATTCAATATCAAACCTACGACCAGACCCAATATCATTCCGATAAGTATCCAATTTCCGAGGCTAATACTTTTTAGTTTATCAAACATTTTTTACCACAATTACTTTTATATTAATATTAGTATAAAAATTAAAGGTTTGATATGGATTGCACTTCAAGCAATGGCTGATATATAAAAGCAGTTGAATTAAATAAATTTAGTGATTAATTATTCAATGGTTTTTATGTTTACCATTTAAAATAATTAATCGAAAAAAGAATTAAAATGATGCCATGAATCTTTCCTTGATTGTTATCGGATCAAGGTCTATAATAGGGGCATCGGAATTTCCCGGTTCGGTGCGATATATTATAAAGCTTGCATCATCACTGTCAATGACGTCATGCAAATTGACATCTTCAAAATCAAAACAGTTTTTAAACCCAACGCCCTTTGCAACATCAAGAAGGTCAACCTTCTGGGCATATGTATCCTGGTTTCCGGTTGATCCGTAGGCACCGTTGTCAATTACAATCCATGTGAGATTGTCTGGATTGTTTGCAAAGACTGTTGCAAGTGAACCCATGTTCATAAGCAATGACCCGTCACCGTCAATGACAACAACATCCTCATAAGGCTTTGCAAGTGCAAGGCCCAAACCGATGGATGAGGCAAGACCCATTGAACCGATCATGTAGAAGTTTTTAGGCCTGTCATCGAGTTCATACAGTTCCCTTGACGGAAATCCTATATTGCAGATTACAAGTTCCTCGTCAATGTATCCCATAATATCATAAATCGCCTTATATCTTGCCATGTTATCACCAATATTTAATCTCCAATAGTATGCTCACGGGTTTTCCCTCTTCCTCTGACAATTCCCATGACAGCCTGACCGCCTCATATGCAGCCTCAGGGGTTTCGGGTTTGAAAAAGTTGAAGTTCATAGCCTCCAGTATCCTTGGAGTTGACTCCCCCATAGGGACCTGGCCAACAATGTTTTCGCCTTCGGTTCCCCTGTGGCTCATAATCATCAGCAATGGAAATTCATAAAGCTCCATAAGTGATTTAAGAGCGTTTATTGAGTTTCCAAGTCCTGAATTCTGCATAAGTATTGCGGTCTTCTTTCCTCCAAGATATGCACCGGCACAGATTCCAATCCCTTCCTCTTCACGTGTAACTGGAATATGTGTAATTTCAGGGTCTTCATCAATCATGTTCAGTAATCTTGTGAGGTTAACGCATGGGACGCTGACGATAAAGTCGATGTCTGCATCCTTAAGTCCATTATAAATAGCTTCGGTACTATCCATTTTCTTTCACTTCTATTAATTGATAATTATTATATATCATAATAACTATAAAAAGTTATTTAAATTCAAAATAATTAATAGTAACCTTTTTATTTATTTAAATCTAATATAAAATCATGTTTAATAAACTACCCATTTCCTCTGAAACTGAAAAGATTTTAACAAAATCCCTTGATGAGGAGATTTCAGTTGAAGAGGCCAATTATCTGATGAATATCAGAGGCCCTGATTTATATCCTTTGCTTGCAACCGCCGATTATTTAAGAAGCGAAATCGTCGGAGACAACGTCACATTCATCAATAACTGCAACATTAACTTCACAAATATATGTACAGTCAGATGCGGATTCTGCGCCTTTGGAAAGGATGAGGATGATCCTGAAGCATATATACTGAATGATGATGAAATACTTGCCAAGGCCGAAGGTGCGGTGGCAAACGGCGCCCGTGAATTCACACTTATGGGCGGAGTGCTTCCCGATGCCGACATAGAATACTATGAGCATCTTCTCACACTGCTCAAGGACGAATATCCGGATGTGTCCATACACGGCTTTTCACCGACAATGATTAAGGACGCATGCATTGTTTCAGGCATTGATGTTGCAGAAGGTTTTGAAATACTCAAAAAAGCAGGACTTGACACATTGCCCGGTACCGCTGCCGAAATACTTACAGACAGATCAAGAGAGATAATATGTCCCGAAAAGGTTAGCGTTGCCGAATGGATCGATACCGTTAAAATCGCTCAGGAAGTTGGAATACCGGGTTCAGCAACAATAATGTACGGTCATGTTGAAACCCTCGAGGAAAGGGTAGAGCATATTGATATTATAAGACAAATTCAAAAGGAAACCCATGGTTTTACCGAGTTCATCCCGATGACGTTCATGCACGAATATTCTCCTATTTTTCTGGAAGGTCAAAAGGAACTTGGAGCCACAGGAACACAGGACCTGAAGCTTTATGCAGTTTCAAGGCTTATGCTGAGAGATACTATTGCCAACATTCAGGTGTCCTGGGTGAAGATGGGTTTCAGATTTGCACAGGTCGTTTTGACTGCAGGTGCCAATGATCTTGGAGGTACATTGGGCGGTGATGAGCTCTCAGAAGCTTCAGGCGCTCCGGACGGTGTTGAAGCATCAATCGACACACTGAGCAGGATGGTTCGTGACCTTGGAAGAAATCCGATAGAGAGGGATTCCAAATATTCGGAGTTTTATCCGATAGAGTAGGTGTTTTGATTGAAGAAGTTTATTGTTATTGACGGATTGGACGGTTCCGGAAAGGACACTCAGGTCAATATGCTTGCCGAGGCATATGAAAAGCGAGGGCGAAGCGTTACAATCAGATCCCATCCATGCAATGACAATAGATTTGGCAGAAAATCAAAGCAGGCACTTTTAAAGACCGGAAAAATCAATCATATCAAGGCAACCATCTATTTCGGACTTGATGCGATAAGGTCAGTTGTAAAATACACTCATGACGACAATGTTGATGTTTTAATCTTTTCCAGATATATATTGGCGGTGATGTATCTGCCAAACGGCATCAATACCATTGTATATAAGATTGTGGCATTTATCCTTCCGACTTCAGACTGCATGTTCTTTTTGGACATAACTCCCGAAGAGTCATTGAGAAGAATCGGTTCACGTAATGAGGAAACCGAAATGTTTGAAAATATAGATGCCCTGCGCGACAACCGTCAGAAATCCCAGAAATTCACATACAACTGGAACGTGGTTTCAGCCGATGAAACTCCTGAGGAAATTTCCGAAAAAATAGTTTCGAAATGCTTCAGTACAGATTAACTTAAAGCACTTCTTTTATACCGTCTGCTGTGATGATCATAAGTGAATTGAGGTTTTCAAGAACTAGTGAAATGATTGGATGGGTTTGGATGTCCTTATGCATGAATATGATTTCATTGCCGACAAGATCAATCCAGTTTACATGATATACGACAACGCCGTTAACTACAAGACCTAAGAATTCAGGTACGAATCTGTTTTCATTGATTTCTTCAAAATACTCGTTTTTTCTCAATATCTCTCTTAATACTTTATCCATAAAATTACACACCTTTTCTTTCATAAACGAATTTAGGAACTGCCTTGTCAAAGGGATCGAAGGTTTCCCTGTCTTTGACTTCCATGCATTTCATACTTACCTTTGAGTGAAGCGATGAAGGCAGTCTCAATATCCTTTTAAGGTCGATTGATACTTTTGCATCTATTGTTGCAAGGTTGACCCTTGCCATTGCCTCAACAAGATTCCTGTAGCGTCTAGGTCCGATGTCCTTTTTGAACAATCCCCAGTTGTCATTTTCAAGATGGTGTCTTGAGGCCATTATGTCCTTCATAAGTTTTGGATTGATTCCGTCAAGCTTTTCATTGCCCACAAGATGCTGGATGTTGTATTTCACTCTGTTGGTGAAAATCTTCTGGTATCCGACAGGAATTGTGAAGTGTTCGAAGTTGAAGCTTTGGTTTGACACTTCAGAGTTCATGAACTGTGATTTAGGTACTTCGGCGCCTGCAGCATATTTCAGGACTTCAGATCTCAGTTCGCTTCCTGCACTCATCATTTCCTCATCCATTATCCTGATATGGTATCCTCTTCCGGAATAAATCAGATGAATATTTTTAAGACCCAAATCGCCTTTTAAGGTATCTATTAAATTGTTGACTATTTCTAAAGCTTGCCCAAGGCATGTTTCACATACTCCATCGCACTGGCAGGATCTGATCGGTATGTCTTTTGCATCGACATCGAAAATGTATTCGGCTTTCAGCCAGTCTTCTCTGCGTCGAGGATTATTGTAGAAAGCTACTGATATGTATGCTGCAAATGGGGCCTTGTACCTTAGGAATTTTCTTAGGGATTCAGTTCCCTTGAAGACCTTGTATCTGTCATTTGGTCCTCTGCCGTTATGATCAAAACCGAATTCCCTTCTCCTTATTTCATTGGATATGAAGTCTGGAAGGTCCTTTGGGTCCCATTCTTCACGGTAGTATTGTCTTCGCTCTTTGATTGTAGCTTTAGAAAACATGATTATACATATATTTTTAAAGTATTTATTTATTCGCCAAGTGTGATTTTGTGCTTTTGCACACTGGATTAGTTTATAAATCTTTTCATCATGACAAACATAATTTTTGAAAATAGTTTTTTAATGACGTTCAATTTGACTTCAGGTGCAAAATCATTGTTGATCAAATCCTTTTCTCTCCAGTATTTTGCATCTGCTTCAATAGGCTCATCTGCAAGGGCCATTGCCTTCCATGCATTATAGAATATGATGTCTGTGAACTTTGGTGAGTGGAGCTTTCCGGATTCAAGGTCATTTTGGAATTTCTTTGATGCCTTGTCGATTTCATCGCTTTCAAGTGTATCCTTTCCTCCGCAGGCAATGGATACCTTATATACTTTGTTGACTCCCCAGTGCCTTACTGTTTCATCAATGTATTTGGCAACGTCCTTTTGTCCGGCACCTGCGGTAGTGACCACGATAATTGCCTTTTTGGTAAAGAATTCGGGGCGGTGGTATAGGTATGCCACATGGTCCATGAAGTTCTTTAAGACTGCAGGAACGTTCATTGCATAAACAGGTGAAGCGATTATTAGTCCGTCGCATTTTCTAATCTTTTCGATTATAGGATTTATCCTGTCCCAGTGAGGGCATCTTTCTTCACCGTCGTTAAAGCAATTGTAGCATCCGTTGCACATTGGTATCTTTTTCTTTATCAGATGCACTTCTTCAAATTCGCCGTTCAAATTCTTTTTGACCTGTTCTATTGCTTTCCAGGTATTCCCACGTCTTGGAGAACCGTTAATTATTAAATACTTCATAAACATCATCTATTCCAATTGGCCTTCCAGTACCAATTTTTCCTTAAATTCGAATTTCCTGTCAAACTCCTCAGCATCTTCAGCGGAAACATCAAAGACATCCGGATTATGAAATATGCCTTTATGTTTAATCAAACTTGACTTGTCAAATATCTTGATCATGAAAAATGGACATTCATCACCAATATCTGTTCCTTCTAGCCACAGATTATATTCTGATGCACTTTTAAAGCCAAATCTTTGATAATAATTCTCATCACCGATAACGAGTACGAAAGGTATTCCCATATCCTCTGCCTTTTTGAGAGTGTATTTGATTAGTTTTGAGCCGTAACCCTGATTCTGGTGGTTTTCTTCAACTGCAACCGGACCCAGTACAACCGCTTCGATTTTCTCATCACCATAGTCAATCAAACCCATTGAATAATTGATATGGCCTATGATTTTCTCGTCCTTTTCGATGACGTATGCCAAATCCGCAATGAAACTCTCATCATCCCTTAAATTATGCACGATTAAGTGTTCAAAAGCACCAGGCCGATATATATTCCAAAAGGAGTTTCTCACAAGTTCTTCAACTTCCAGATAATCATTTTCATTTTCCAATCTGATTTTCATCATCAATCACATTTTATGTATTGGTGTTTCAATATATTTATTACTTATCCTATTCAAAGATAATCATATGAATGAATATGTCGAAGTCATAGGGGTTGAACATTTAAAAACGGTTCTGTCAGCCCTGACACCTGAAGAAATCGTCAAGCCTGCTTATGACAATTGGATTGTGGGCATCAAGACCGGCCATACCGTACTCAACCTTGAAAACGGTAAAATCTACGGATTGGGAATTGAGCTCAATCAGCTTCCGCTGGCCGACAACATATACATTGAACTTTATACGATAAATTCCCATGAAGAGCCGATATCCGAAGAGGAATTCTTTTCAAAACATGAATATGAGGAGTTTCTGCAGTTCAGCAGCGATGATCCATGCGAGTATATTCCTGATGTGATAAGTGAATTCTGTGAAATGAAGGGCATTGATGAGTATGAAAGGACAATAGGGCTCCTTGCATATAATTTTGAAAAAAACGAGCAGACAAATTACAACATGTGGGAGTCAAAGGTTTTAAACAAGTATTATGATGCAATATATGAAAATCACAATCCTTTCGAGTTTTCACAGTCTAGTCTTTAGGGGCTTCCCGGTCAATCTGGAATTTCTTGCGTCCGTAACAGGACAGGGGATTGTTTATGCCTTTGCATGACTTGTCGGGATGGCACAGGTTAGGCAAGTGTATCTTTATTTTTTCACAGCTCATCGGAGTATACCATTTGGTTTCGCCTTCATGGTTGATGTCGACGGTTTCATGCATTCCAAAGCCCAGTTTTGATATGATGTTGATTTTCTCCTGTGGCTGATCGTCAAACAATGGCGGACTGCAGTTGTCTGCGGCATCAAATATCAATGGCAAGATTTCATTTTCGGTTATTGACAAATCTGGATCCATATCGGATACCTTCACAGTCTCATCAGATGCAAATATTCTTGGATACAATCTTGCATATGAGGCAAATGATGTTAAAAGCAATACTATCGCATCGTTACGTCCACCTGAAGACACTCCTTCAACAGTGGATTTGATGCATGGCGGGAAGGCGTCCGGATTGAGTTTTCCGGCCTGGACTGAACCGTATATTCCTCCGCTTCCTGCATAGTACTGGTTGTATTTGCTGATTTCTTCAGGTATGAAATCCTTTAAATGCTCTCCGATTTTGATGATTGCAGGGTGTATCTCGATTCTTGCTGACATTTCCTTGATTCTTGCAATGTATTCCTCGGTTTTCTGCATTATCAATCTGGAAATGATTTGTTCCTTGACGCTGGCACCGATTAGTATATTGTACATTCTCTCAGGGCTTCTGTCTGTGAACTCATCACCGAAATAATATAGGAAATCTTCCTGTTGCAGAATTATGTCTCCGTCATTTATGAGCAGATCGGTAAGTTTAAGCTTTTTGGTTGCCACAACATCTCTTAGGGATTTCCAGCTGATTGCACCATCTACTTTAACTTCATCAAGCACTTCGTCAATGATTTCAGCCCTTGACATTGGAGGTATCTTTGAAAGCCTTTCCATAATGAGTGTTCCCTGAGATTCGATAAACAGCCTTGTTTCACGTGAACCGATATTGAACTGAATTGCAATTGCCTGGCAGAGAATGTGGAATGTTACGACATCCTGTTCAAAAAGCTCTTCGTTTGTGAAGTATTCGAATTCCGCCTGTGTGAAGTTTTTATTATTCTTTTTTTCTATTGCCCATTGCATGCGTTTTTCTGCAAGATCTGAGTATGATTTCGGAATGAGAGAGTCATCTGATATTTTCTGGTTCAATGTATGAGTGCAGATATCTATCAGATGTTCATCCTCGTCAAATATCTGATTTAAATCACCGTACTCTCTGATGATTTGTCTTCCTTCATCGGACAATGGATTAATAAATGAAACTTCAGCCATGTTTTTAACTTTTTATTTTATGTTTTAAATAGGTATCTCACATGAAAAATCAAAATTGATTTTAGTTAGTTGATTTTTTTATTCAAGAGTAAAAATTGATTTCATTTTATAAAATTGTTGCGACTTTGTTTATTTTTAATTTAAAAATATTTATATATATTCATAATTAATAAATATTAATAGAATATTATTCATAGAATTATATTATTTTTTAAAAATTGATGGGGGAATAAAAATGGAATATACTAAAGATGATGTTCCAAATATTTTACAAAATGTTAAAAATAATCCATATGGAATCAAAGATACTGACCATTTGATAGTTAGATCGAGAGATAGATTTGTGAATCTAGATTTGATTTACAAGAAGATTTTGACCGAAAAACCTATTTTAATTGAAAAAACGACAAATGATTCGAATAAATTTTTGTTAATTTATAAATATACAAAATTAAAAGACCTATGTATAGTTATTGATATATTAAATGAAGATGAAATATTATTAATATAACTGTTATTGACAAATTTAGTGAAAGGAGGAAAAGATAATGCAAATAAAAGAATTAGAAGCAG
>JAUNXD010000032.1:0-1775 GCA_030539985.1 Methanobrevibacter sp. | reverse complement strand
CTATGAATATGATTTAGACATTGTTAACATTAAAGTTAAGAAAGATTACATATACAGAGAATCTATTGATTTTGATGTTGGTGTATTTTTGGATTTTGATGATGAAGATTTTCCTGTAAATTTGGAGATAATAGATGCATCTAAAAGGATGAATATCAGCAAAGATTTTTTAATTAATCCTAACGGTAACGTAAATATTTGTATTAATTCCAATCGTATTGTATTAAAAGTTCAATTTGAAAATGATGAAACAAAACATGTTTTGGAATACACAAATATACATAAAGCAAATTTAAACATTACTGATAGCGAAACTAATTTTGCATTAGTTTAAATAGATTTACTAATCTATTTAAAATTATTTTTTTTTTAAGTTAAGAAAAAAGAATTGCCTTTTGAAAATATACCTCATATTATTTTATTGAAAATTTATCTTAACTTCAGCATATAACACTGTTAAAAATAATCATTTATTATATAGGAAAAACATAATTATATCATGTTTAAAATAATTGAGAGGAGAGAAAATGTCTAAAATATTTATTTCATGCGCACTTCCTTATGCAAACGGTCCGTGTCATTTAGGCCATATCCGTTCCACATACTTGCCCGCTGACATTTATGCAAGATATAACCGGATGATTGGCAATGACGTGCTGATGGTTTGCGCTACAGATGAACATGGAACTCCAATAGCTGTAAAAGCGGATAAGGAAAATAAAAAACCAATAGAAATATCAAAAAGATATCATGACATGATTGTCAGTGATGTAAAATCAATGAACATTTCATTGGACAACTTTACAAGAACAACCGATGAAGCTCACTATGAAATCGCAAAGAACTTCTTTAAGGACCTTTATGACAAAGGTTACATATACAGGGAAGACATCCAGCAGCTCTACTGTCCAAACTGCAATAAGTTCCTTCCGGACAGGTACGTTGAAGGATTATGTCCCGTATGCGGTTCTGAAGCAAGGGGAGACCACTGTGAAAAGTGCGGTAAGGCACTTGATCCAACAGAACTTGACGAGCCACACTGCATCACATGCGGAACCACCCCAATAATCAAGGACACATTCCAGTATGCATTCAAACTGTCCGAATTCGAGGACGCATTGAAGGAATACATCAACACCAACGATAATTTGCCTGCAAACGTTAAAAACTATGCGACAAACTGGCTTAAAGAGGGATTGAATGACTGGATTTTAACCCGTGATATGGATTGGGGAATCCCTGTACCATTGGATGAAGCCAAAGGCAAGGTACTCTATGTGTGGATTGAAGCATTCCTCGGATACATCTCATCAGCGTCACAATGGTCAAAGAAAACAGGAAG
Source organism: Methanobrevibacter sp. (assembly GCA_030539985.1). Taxonomy (GTDB): domain Archaea; phylum Methanobacteriota; class Methanobacteria; order Methanobacteriales; family Methanobacteriaceae; genus Methanocatella. The sequence continues at coordinate 433 of JAUNXD010000032.1, read as the reverse complement.
CAAATGGGAGGAATACTGGAACGATTATGTTGTTCATTTCATCGGAAAGGACATCATCTACCACCATTCAATATTCTGGCCAGGATTACTGTCAGCATACGGATGCAAACTCCCTGACATGATATATGCTGGTGAATTCCTGTCCCTTGAAGGGGAAAAGATGTCTACAAGTAAAAACTGGGTAATATGGATAGCTGATTTCGTAAAAGATTATGAACCTGACCTTTTAAGATATTACCTTACAATAAACGCTCCCCTAAACAGGGATTCAGATTTTTCATGGGATGACTTCCAGAGAAGAAACAATGACGAGCTTGCAGACGTTATAGGAAACTTCCTTCACCGTACATTCGTATTCACAAAGAAATCATTTGAAAGCAAAATCCCAGAATATAAGAATCCTACCGAAGAGGATGAGGAATTCAGAGCTGCA
>JAUNXD010000220.1 GCA_030539985.1 Methanobrevibacter sp. | reverse complement strand
TGAATTTATTTTTTCTTTTCCAATGTTTATTGCTTCATTAATACTCTCTGTGCTTGGAAGTATCGATCCTTCTTCGGTTTCTAATTGGTCACCTTTATAGTGAAGTTTAACTGCAATTATGCCTATTGCACCTATTATTACAATTGTTATCCATATTAAAATAGTAATTAAATTCATTATTTCCCAACCCTTATTTAGTTATATATAATTATGTATTTTTCATTAATTTAAATATTTTCCTAGTTTTCAATTTTTTCCTAAATTCTCTTTATTTTATAAATAAAAAACAATTGTTTGTTAATTGATAATAATGTACATTGTAAATGTTTATTTTTAATAATTATTGTTGTATAAGTTTAATATTTCTTAAATCATTATATTGATGATAGTTTTTTAGTTTTAAAGTAATTTTCATTAATCATTCATTTTATATATTTCAAAAATCTAATATAAATTAGATTAATATTTATGAGGATTAATCATGGTTGTTAAAATTAATGAAAACTATCTTAAATTGAAAAGCAGTTACCTTTTTGTAGAGGTGGCTAGAAGAGAACAAGAATTTATAAAGAATAATCCTGACGCTAATGTAATTAAAATGGGTATTGGGGATGTAACCAAGCCATTAGTGCCTGCAGTCATTGACGCATTCAGAAATGCTGTTGAAGAAATGGCAGATGGTGAAACATTTATGGGATACGGCCCCGAACAGGGTTATGAATTTTTAGCTGAAGCCATTATCAAAAATGACTACGAAACATATGGCGTTTCACTGGACACTTCTGAAGTGTTCATAAGCGATGGAGCAAAATGTGATACCGGAAACATTCAGGAAATCTTTGGAATTGGCAATAAAATTGCTGTAACTGACCCTGTTTACACAGTTTATGTGGATACAAACGTGATGGCCGGAAGAACCGGTGAAATGGGTGAAGATGGAATGTATGAAGGCTTGACATACCTTAAATGCAATGCAGAAAATGGTTTTGTTCCTGAATTGCCAGATGAACCTGTAGACATCATTTATTTATGTTATCCTAATAATCCTACAGGTACTACATTAACCAAAGATCAATTGAAAGTGTTTGTAGATTATGCAAAAGAAAACAAAGCATTGATTCTATTTGATGCTGCTTATGAAGTATTTATTAATGAAGATAATGTTCCTCATACAATTTATGAAATTGAAGGTGCAAAAGAAGTGGCTATTGAATTCAAGAGTTTTTCAAAAACTGCAGGATTTACCGGAACACGTTGTGCTTACACAGTCGTTCCTAAAGAACTGAAAGGATTCACTGAAGATGGTGAAGAAGTGGAAATCAATCCATTATGGAACAGAAGACAAACCACCAAATTCAACGGTGTATCCTATCCTGTTCAAAGAGCTGCTGAAGCGGTTTATTCTCCTGATGGCAAAAAACAAATCATGGAAGTTGTCGATTATTATATGGAAAATGCCAAAATCATTCGTGAAAGCTTAACCGATATGGGTCTTGAAGTGTATGGTGGAGTAAGTTCACCTTATATTTGGGTAAAAACTCCAAACAATATGGACTCATGGGACTTCTTTGACATTTTATTGAACGATGCCAATGTTGTTGGAACTCCAGGTTCAGGATTCGGCCCAAGTGGTGAAGGCTATTTGAGACTCACAGCATTTAACACATTGGAAAATACTCTTGAAGCGATGGATAGAATTTCAAAACTAGAATTTTAGGTGTTGTAATTGAAAATAATAGAAAAACCTGTTGAAATTGAAGAGGAAGATACATTTAAAGTAATATTATCTAAATATGGTGCATTGGCATTGGACAAACAAGAAAACTTATCCGAATTAATTGGCGATCAAGTTGGAGAGTTGGACATTGAAAAAGGTGAGCTTTCATTTGATGACCTCACTTTTAAAGCTCAGATTCTAGGATTTTTCATGCAGGATTCCAGACAGTGGTCATGGGCATGGGACAATGAAGAAATCTTTGGTAAAGAGCTCATAGAAACTTCTTTAGAAATTAAAGCCATTGGTGAAAAGTTTGAAATTGCAGAATTCACAACTCCTTTGCTAAATGCTACTTTTGATGATTGCCATACTTTAGCGATGACAACAATTTCCATTTTAGATATGGATGCTTATTATGCGGTTTCTGAAGATGGTTTGGATATTTTTGTAGCCTTTAAATCTGATTTAATTAAAGAAAATGATTCCGTAAAAAAATTCAGAGACACTTTTTACACTTTCCAAAAGAATTTCAATATTTATCCGAATATTGCATTTGAATCATACACTAAACTTAAAGGATATGATTTCAAACCACATGAGGATTTTGCACTTGCAAAAATTGGTGAGGCTCGTGTACTGGCAGGATATACCGAAAGAGGTAATATTACTCGTCTTATAATATTTGGTGATGATGAAAGGTGATTATATGGATTCTGATTTGGTGGAGGAAATTGAATATATTATAACTTTACTTACTAAATCAGGATTTTTTAGCGTTGATGAAATCGTGGAAATACTTGAAGATCAATTTATTGATGAGGAAATTGATTTTTCTGGCTTCGAAATTCTCCTTGAGGAATCATCCAACCAAAACTTTTCAAAGTTAGAAAATGCATTTGTCAAACTTGCCGGAGAAAATATTGTGGCTGTACACAATTGCGGTTATGATATCGAGGAGGGTGTGGCGGATGCATTTGAATTGTATGTTCATTTAATAAATAATAAATTCAAGCCTCGTGGTTTTTGTTTTTATACAATTGAAGATGTGGAATATGCAATTTTCGATAATAAATTAAGGATTACTTTTGGAGATTTCGAAAATGATGAAAGCAAGGCATTGGAAATAGGCAAATTGGCATCCAAATATTTTAAAAGATGAAAATTTCACTATTAATTGGGATGAAACAGTTAACAACCAAATTGAGATTAATCCTATTGAATGGGATAAA
>JAUNXD010000031.1:10399-11408 GCA_030539985.1 Methanobrevibacter sp. | reverse complement strand
ACTTCTAGAAAAACTCTAGAAATCCACGGCTTCTACAAGCCGTGGTAGTTTAATGTACAACCCTCTCTTAATATACCTATCAATTAACTCATCAAGCGATATGCCCAATTTTTTTGAATTTTCTTCTAATTGTGCCTGAATCATATCATCACCAATTACTATTCCTTTATCAGACATTTAAAACACCCCATGATTACTAATTATATATGATTTTTGGAGGTTTTATATATGAGATTACCAATCATGAAATATTATTATGCATACAATACAGTTGAAATACAAATAAAATATCCAATAATTTCTTAAATAATATTATGTTATAAAACTATATAAACTTAATGAATTATTTAAAAAATAAAAATAAGTTATTATACAGTTAAAATAAAAAATAAAAGTTATTATGAAGTATTTTTAAAAATTAAAGCAAAAAAAGTATAATTTCAAATGTAATGATGTTTTTGATACAAACTAAAAAAAAATAAAGAAAGTAATCACTATTTTTATGGTTGCTTTTCCAAAGTAACCCTACATTTAACCCTTTTAGTAATTTTGAGTTTTTCAAGTATGTTTTTGTAACTTTTTATGTTGCAAATCCATTCTTATATTTTGACAAAAAAGAATTATTTAGTACGATTCAAAATAATTAATATAACCCCAATATATCAAAAATTAATAAAAAAAAAAATAAGTTTTTTAAGATTTGATTCTGTCATACCCTACAATGGCACACAATATGACTAAAAATGCAGCAAAAATCAAAATAGGAATTATTGTATAATCATAGACAGGACTGCCATCCACGTGAATCCTAGATGATTTATTCTCAGTAGTTGACTCGTTATTTGCAGGAGAAGTTGAATTTATAACCTCATCGATTGAATCGGTTGCAGAGCTGAAAATTCCCGAAACCGTGCTGAAGGTGGATTTGGTTGCTGAACCTGCCGCTTCATTACCATTTGGGGAATTAAATTTTCCTTTATTGTCATTAGATTTGGATTTATCATCTTTT
>JAUNXD010000031.1:0-10389 GCA_030539985.1 Methanobrevibacter sp. | reverse complement strand
ACTTGCTTTTCAGCACCTTTTCTCTTTCATCATCTTTTGATTTGGATTTGCCATCCTTTGATTTTGAATTGGTCTTTGAAGGATTATTATCGGTTTGCCTGAATCCGGTTTTGCCCTCACTCAGCTGGTGATCGGTATGAGGGATTTTATTTTTATCATCGGTTGTCTCAGTGGTGTTTCCGGTTTTTTTGCCGTAACCGCTTTTGATGTGAAGGCTGTCGAAGTTGTTTGTATCATCAGCATCTGGCGAATCGGTTGTGGCAGTAACGTTGTATGTAAACTTCTCGCCTTCCCCAAGTTTGGTTATGATTTTAAGGGTAGCGTTTTTGGAGTCCTCCAAATCGCCGACATCCCAGATTCCGCTTGCCGGGTCATATTCGCCGACGCTGGCCTCATGAGATTGGTATTCCATATTGCCGATGAAGACCCCCTTGACTTGAGTATTTTTTGCAACGCCTCCTGAAACCGTGACGGTTACTGTCCATGGAACCTCTGAACCAGGAAGATTGTAATCCTTGCCCTGATAGACATTTTCCACATCAAGCCTGACGGACAAATCTACACCATCCTGATCATCGACAGAGGATTCATCATTCAGGATATCTTGAGCGCTATCGCTGGCTAATGCATCATCAGTTATGTTTTCACAGGCAACAGCGGTTCCAAGTGAAAACAGGATTATGAAAATCGCCAGCAATGCCAGATACCTGAATTTCATATTCACTCCATCACATAATTCTGCTCTGAGAGCACGTTATTGTTTAAGTCAATCAGCTTAAAGGCAACATTAGTAATGTTATCCTCTTTAAGGTCATAACTGCAAATTATTCCAGACTTGAACTCATCAGCCGTTGAGTTTACCTCAAAAACCTTATATCCGTTTTCATCCAGGAAACGGATGTTCATGAGATAGTTGCCGGAATCGGCAGGCATGTTGTATGATTGGCCATAAACAGTGTATTTGTAATTGCTTCCGGGACTTACATCCACGTCAGTTATGTTCATTGAGAATACTCCGTCTTCGGTGGTATTCTGACCCATAGGTATGATTACGAATAAATATATTAAAACCAGCACCACCGCAATCGGAATTGCTATGGCAATGTATTTTTTAATGTTGTTTTCCTTTCTTTTTGGGTTGATTATATCCAGCACATTCACTGATTTGGAATTGACCTTGGGCTTGCCGACAGGTTTGCCGATATATTCTGAAGTTTTTTTGACCAAAGCGCCCAATTGCTTTTTGGAATTCGGAAACGAATTTATCTTATCCTGGTTTTCCAGAATGAATTCAAGATTCCCCTTGATTAAGGAATCGTCAATGTTGAATACTATGATTGGAATGTTTCTTGAAAATGCAATGTCAGTTTCGGTAATGACATAATTGTCGTCTTTAGAAACCTCTGAATAGATAAGAATGAAACATTTGGAGGCTTCAATTGCCTTTGTAATGTCTGCTGGATCATCTGAAGAGAAATCCCTTGACTTGATCCATGATTTGATGCCGTTTTCACGGAATACCTCATCGACCGCATCGCAGACTTTCCGGTCATTATCGTCATAACATATATATGCATCATGAGCCATGATTTCACCCTAAAGCCTTAAATACTCGTCGTATAGATATTTGAACAAGTCCTTGTCTGCAGATGTGAATCTCAAGACGGATTTTCTTGTAAGATACTCGTTTCTAATTACAAATCCGTGTATTATCGCCAGTATCCAGAATATGATGAATATTTCGCCAAACAATGCGAGCATGTCATAGTAGACAAACAGATAGCCCCATATTCCGAACTTGATTACCAGATACATTATTGTCGGAATCAGATACACAAGACCCATAAGAGTCCACAGCTTCTTGTTGGAACTCATTCCCATATAAATGAATGATGCCCAGTATATTGGTGTAAACAGCAATATTAAAGAGACATAATCCTTTTTGTGCTTTGACAGGTCATTGTCATTGAAATGGGTCAAATCAACAAGAATCGGAACATCACTTGTTTCATTGCATAGCTCCAAAGCGTCCTTAACCAATGTTTCGAATTCGGCTTCTGGATCAGGATATGCGGAAAGCCACTGTGTAATCTTAAGGAAATATTCCATGTTCTCCTTAGGCATTGAATTGTCAATGTTAAATGATATTATCTTCTTGTTGTTGGAAAATGCCATGTTTATTTCATTGTTCACGTATTTGGATTCCTGGGAATCAACAGAATAGATTAAAACAACGATTTTGGTTGACTTGATTGCATCGCCTATCTCATCGATGTAAATCCTTCCGGATGAAATGTTTCTCGGAGCAATCCAGCACTTGAGGTTGTTCTGTTCAAGAACGTAACAGACCTTATTTGCAACATCACTATTTTTGGTAGAGTAACTTATAAAAACATCATGTTTCCTATCTTGCTCACTCATAATACCACATCACTATTAAATACAGTATCCACAACGAATTGCCTGTTGTTACCTTCAAATAAGTAAACGTTTGTATCCTTTGTAAAGGACCGATTGTTTTTGTCAAATGAATCGTAAGGAATGACCATTGAATGATAAGTGTAACCACTTCCGTCATCAAATTCTATTGTAACCGCATAGCATGTTTCATTTCTATAATCTATGGTACCCTGACCCAGATTTGCGAAATGATTCAGAAGATTTGTGATCTTCTCGTCTGAAGAGCTGAGCTTGGAAACCTTCATGTTGTAAAAGTCATGCGCATTTTCAAAAACTATTGTGTCCCCATCGGCGGTGTAGCCTGAACTTAAAGGAAAGTTGATTGTTGCCGAATCGGTAATGTTGTGCTTATTTTCCGGTAAGGTATATGTATACAGAGAGTAACAACCGTAAATCAGAAGAATTACAGCAGTCACTATTATTAAATATTCGATTAATTTCTTATTCATCAAAACACCCTAATGAACGTAAATATAATGATATATATTCTATTTAAAGTAGTATTTATAACTACTTAACTTTGATTTTAATATTCTTTGAAACCGGATTGTAATATGTATTACCTGCGTATTTAACTGTAGCCTTGTAATTTCCCTTTTTGGTAAGTTTTAGTTTGAAAGTGGCCTTACCTTTGGCATTTGTAGTTGCTCTGAAGGTTTTCTTTTTGATTTTAACAGCAACCTTTGCGCCTTTGATTGCCCTTCCCAGATTATCCTTTAAAGTTATTGAATACTTTTTCTTTTTGGCTTTAAGCTTATATGTTTTCTTTTTGGCGGTTATTTTAGGAGTTGCCTTTTTAACCACGATGCTTGCAGTAATGCTTGAAGAGGAATATTCATTGCCTTCATAGGTTATTGTTGCAAGGTATGTGTTAGGCGCAAGATTGACCGGTATGATGGCCCGGCCATTTGCATCGGTGACGACATTGAATGTATTTCCGTTCAAAGACACCTTAAGATTTGCGTTTGCAATTACCCTTCCGCTTCCATCTTTAAAAGTGACCACAAGACCGTTGCTGTCACCATACACCTTATTCAATCCAGAGGAAGTTATGCTTGACCTTTCAACCACATAAAGCATTCCGGAAGTTACCCTGCAGTCTGTTGCATACTCATCTGAAACGCTTCCTGTGATTTGATAGGCACCGTATTCAAGGAGTGATGTATCAAAACCGAACATTCCTTTATCATAATCAAATTGAAGAGTCATGGAAGTTACTTTTGATTTGTCGTTTTGATTTGTCAAAACAACTTCTATCTCAGCTATTCCAATGGTATTGCCGTCAGCGTCCTTTATCTGACACAATTTAACGTATTCACCTTTAATCGCTTTTATGTTAGTGAAAACCAGGTAAAGCGGCAAGCCATATGGAACACCGCCACCATCATAAAAGATTGCAGGAGCGTTTTTGGTATCCATCCTGTTGTTGTTTAGTTTAAGCTCCCCATAGGCAGTGCCGTTTTCATCGAATTTATATGAATAGTAAATTATTTCCATATTGTCCTGTGCGGTTTTGAAATTTGAGTTAGAGATGTCAAGATTGTTTTCGGCGGATACGCTTCCGCCCATGCTTGAAGCCTCATTGGATGTGAAAGTGGATCCCTTAATTGTTAAATCGGAATATCCGAAAGAGACTATCGCTCCACCATATTTTGCGCGGTTGGATTCAAAATCAGAGTTTTTAATCAAACCTTCACCCTCGACGTAAACTGCTCCGCCGCTGACGGTGGCCTTATTGTTTTTGAATGTGGATTTGGAAACATCCAAATCGTTTTTAGATGCGATTGCTCCACCATAATCCGCAGAATTTGAGATGAATTGTGAGTTTATGACGTCGCATTCACCATTTGAGAATACTGCCCCACCAACAGTGGCTGAGTTTGACTTGAATACTGAATCCTTGATTGTTACCGTTACCTCTGAACAGACCGCTCCTCCCCAATAGGCAGAATTGGAATTGAAAATTGAATTTTCAATTGTCACCTCACCAGATGAGTAGATGGCACCTCCCCAAACTGCATTGTTGTCTGTGAAATTGCACTTATACACATTCAGATTTCCATAGGACGCTATTGCTCCATATGTTGTTGAATTGCCGTTTATAAAGTGAATGTTTTTTAAGGTAACGTCACAGCCGGCAAATACCTTTAGGATATATGACATTTCAAATCCGTTGAGGATATGACCCTGGCCGTCGATTGTTATGGACTTGTTTATCTCAAGTGAATCGTCATTTTCAAAGAATTCATCGTCAAAGAAAAAGTTTGAATCAAGCTGGATGGTGTCGCCATCGTCAGCATCGTCAATCATTTCCTGAAGGTCAGTGAATGACTCATAAACAGTATCTCCACCCATGAAATTGTATTCCAGTTCAAATGTCATGTAATGGTTGGATTTGGATACTGCAGAAAGTCTGTAGAATTTGTCCTGACTTAAATCAAATTCCAGAACGGCATATCCTTCATCAAAAATCGGCACATAGTACACTTCATCGTTGATTGTTGCCTTTACGAAATTTTCATAGTCGTTATTGTCAGTATCCCAATCGTAGAGATAGAATATTATATAGTTTTCCTCTCTGGCCAATTCTACATCAAATCCGTAAATGTCAAAGTTACCGTTTAAAAATGATCCGTCAGGAGTTCCTATAATTGTTCCGCTTGAAACCTGAATATATGGGTCATTCTCGGTTGAATTCATTCTCCAATTGTTTGTGAATGCCTTAAGACAAGCGATCTGACAACTATGCCTTTTATTAGGACCCCACCTGAAGTCCTGATAAAAATCAAGATCATACAAATCATACCATGTATTGCCATTGAAACTTACATATGAAACACCGCTCGGATAGGAAGTCTTGTATAAATCATCAGCCTGACAAACAGGAATTGAATCTTCTTTAGGATTTAGCAATTTTATGATTATTTCAAATTCATCACCCTTTTTGAGTTCCAAATCATATCCGAGAGGAATTGTATGGTAACCCGGAGAGCAGGAATGTACTGAACTTATTATCGGTTCCCCATAATCGGTTTTGGTAATTTCCTTTCCATTTATTCTGATTGAATATGTGAAGTTGGTTTCATGTTCGAAGTATGTGGAAAATGCTGATAGGAACTCATCATCCTTTGCCGTGAACTTGTTTTTGTAATAGACCTGATTGTAGTTTTTATCTTCAAAGATCATGTAATTGGTTACACCTGCAAAATCATACTGGTAGATGTCCTGATATGCACCACTGTTTTCATGGAATGAGAATGTGTAAGAACCCCAATCTTTATATACTTCTCTAGAAAGAGCCTGTTCATATGACAGGTAGCCATAACCGTTGTTTGCCCAATCAGGACCCCAACTGTTTTTAAATATCCATGCCCCTCTTGCAGTATTTCCTATAAAATCCTTGCCTTTATAGTTGTCGTCCCAACCGACAAGGGTTATTGCATGCCTTGCAAAGTCCCCTTCATCATAATCATACCATTCAATCATTACCGCAACGGCACCGTTGTTCATTATTGCCTTTTTATACTCGTCATTGTCCTGAGTATTTTTACGAACAGGTATGAAATCAATATCCTGAATATGATAAACAGACGGCCCTACCACTGAAAGGGCAGATAAAGGATTGTAGGTATCATACATATCATGAAGAGGTCCAAGCCAGCTTGTCAGGTAAGCCTGAAACATTGAGTGGAATCCACCATTATTGGCGGAGATGTTCCAACCGTAAATCGAGGATATTGCCATAAGATTTTTAGCATTGTCCTCTGAAAAGTCATATTCTATGCCTGTTGCCTTTTTAAGACATGCCTCAAGTGTTGCAATACCAGCAAATGCCCAGCAGTTACCTCCAATACTTTGGTCTTTAACTGGAGTGATATAATCATAATCCCTTGAATCGTAGCGTGAAGGCAAATTGGTTGCAGGCTCCTGTGAATCTATTATAGGAACCAGGCTGTAAAAGCTTTTGAAGCTATACACGTTTCCGAAATTGGAAAACAGCAATCTATCCTGGAAATTGAAAATTAACTTACCGTCGATTCTTTTTTGATTGAATTCATAATCATATAATGGTTCAATCCAATACTGTGTTTCATCCTCAGTGGCCTGCCTTATCCTTGACGGGTCATCAAAGACAGGGATTGTCCACCATTTATTGTCAGTGTTGTTGTCTGAGAAATACAGATTGCAATAGTCTCCGCTTCCAGAACCGAAATCCATATCAAAAGATCCAGAAAGAACATTTAAGGATATGCGACGAGAGCCTTCAAAATTATAAAAATTAATGTCAAGTGTACGGAGATTTAACTCATCAAGCGTGTGATGTGAATCATAGACGATTCTATGGTCATTCATATCTGCGTAATTTAGGAAAATTATTGAATCGGCAGGGTAGTCAACATCATAGATGCTCACTTCAATCTCATCTGAAGAGCCAAATTCCATTCTGGAAATAAAGTCATCTATAAGATCATCATAAAATGAGTCATCTGCCTGATGCTCATTGGTATTGGAGATGATATAGGTTAATATGTTACTGTGCTCAAGATATACATCATCATTTATTGTTGAACCATTGAACTCACCGACAACAAAATAGATGTCCTCATAGATATTTCCGCTTTGGGGAACATCAGCATAATACTCGTCAATATATATCCTTGGACCAACTTCTGCATAGGAATAAAGGAACTTATTGTCAGTGATGCTTATCTCACTAGGACTTCTGACAAACATTGCACCTCCATAAAACCCTCCTGAAAGGAAGAAAAGGGAATTTTTAACATCCACAGTGCCATAAATGCTGTAAACACTTCCACCATACCATACCGCATCACAACCCTGGAAATCACTGCCATCGATTTCCAAAAGAGTGTTTAAAGAACAGATTGCTCCACCGAATGCAGCATGACAGGAGTTGAACACTGTGGAATTGGATGTCAGTATTGAGTTTAAACAGTAAATTGCTCCACCGGCATCTTCCAGAGAACGGCAATCCTCAAAACTGCATCCAAAAACTTGCATATAATCTTCTTCTGAGTATATTGACCCTCCGATATCATCTGAAGAAGAACCCGCGAAATTAGAACCGAAAAGGAATAACGTACCATTATTGGAATAAATATCTCCCCCCGCAGTCATTGCATAGTTGTTGGCAAACTCTGTGTTTAAGCATATTAAAACAGAATTAACAGACATTATTGCTCCACCAACACCCACAAGATCAGCATTGCTAAAAGAAGAATCCCTAACAGTAACATTTGAGTATGCGGAAAATATGCTTCCTCCATTAAGGGCAAAATTATTGTCAAACTCACATGACTCAATTGTGACATCACTACCCAAAGTGTATATCGCTCCACCATTACCGTCAGAGCAATAAGCGTTTTTAAAGACAATATTATTCAAAACAACATTTTCAGCACCATATATTAAAAAAATACTTGATTTTGATGCGCCGTTTATGGTATGCCCGTTACCGTTTATTGTTATTGATTTGGTTATTGTAACCCCATCAGTACTTCCAAAATTAGTGTTGTAAGTGTAATCATCATATAAATTAATTGTAGAGCCTTCGCTGGCACTGTTTATTTTACTTTGAAGTGAACTGAAAGTTCCAGCACCCAAAACATCTTCATCGCCAGGAGTTGAAATAGTCTCATCAGTATCGGTTATTTCAAGATCCTCCACATTTAAATCATCCTGAATTCCTATTTCATCAGCTGTTTGATTATCTGCCAAATCAGTCGCATTAACCGATGACATTAGCCCCAATGCTATGATTAATAGGAATAATATAAAAAATATCCTTTTGTTTAACATGATACTATTTATATTTTTTAAGATATTTTAGATTACCTATTTGATTTTGAAAAAAAGTAGGGAAAAATCCTACTTTTTAACAGTTATTTTAACTTTTTTGCTAACTTTATTATAATATGCATTGCCTGCAAAGTTTATGGTTGCCTTATAGTTTCCCTTTTTCTTGAGTTTCAGCTTAAATGTTGCCTTTCCTTTGGCATTGGTAGTTGCAATATAGGTTTTCTTTTTGATTTTAACTGTTACCTTTGCGCCTTTGATTGCCCTTCCCAGATTGTCCTTTAAAGTTATGGAATACTTTTTCTTTTTGACTTTCAACTTGAATTTCTTGTTGGATGCGATTCTTTTCGGATTTGCCTTTTTAACCACAATTGTTGTTGTGATGCTTGAAGAGGAATAATAATCCCCAACATAGCTTATTGTTGCAGTGTAAGTGTTAGGCACCAAATTAACCGGTATAGTCGCCTGACCATTAGCATTTGTAATAATCATGAACGTATTACCATTCAATGTGACCTTAAGATTGGTATTTGCAATTACTTTTCCATTACCATCCCTAAAGGTGACCATTAGATTGTTATTATCCCCATACACCTTATTTAAATCAGATACAGATATAGTTGATTTTACAACAATATTTAACATGCCCGGAGTTACTGAATAATCTGTTGCATACTCCTCTGAAATGCTTCCTGAAATTTGATACCTGCCGCAATCCAGTGAAGAAGTGTCAAAACCAAACATTCCCAACTGATCATTAAAATCGAGGCTCATTGAAATTACTTTTGATTTGTCATTTAGATTGGTTAAAACAACATTTATCTCGTATACTGCAAAAGTATTCCCATCTTCATCTTTTATTTGACATAAATTAACATATTCTCCCTTATTAACTTCCACATTATTGAAAACCAAATTTAATGGCAATCTATAAGGAAATCCCCAACCATTAAAAATAATTGCTGAAGCTTTTTTAGTATCCATCCTATTATTTTTTAAATATAAATTTCCTTCATAAACATAACCCTCTTCATCAACATAATATGAAAAATAGATTATTTCCATATTCTCTTGATTGGTTTTGAAATATGAATTCCTAACATTAAGATTGTTTTGCGAATAGATGGTTCCGCCAACCGCTTCAGCAGTATTATCAGTGAAATTAGAAGAGGATATACTCAAATATGAAATATCCTCAGAATATATTGCTCCACCATACTCTGCAGAATTCGAAACAAAATGTGATTTTTCAATATGGCATTCAAGTAATGAACAGATAGCGCCACCATACTCTGCAGAATTGCCAGTAAAAGTGCAATTAAAAACAGTTAAATATGCTTTTGCAATTATTGCTCCCCCTGCACCATTATTTCCATTCTCAAATTTAATATTTCTTAAAGTTACCTCTTCATTGAACTCCTCGAATATGTCACCTGAATAAATTGCAAAAATGCCGCTTTTTAACATTCCATTTAGGGTGTGGCCGTTACCGTCAATGGTTAAAGACTTGTTAATCAAAATGAAAGGATAATTCTGTTCAAAACTATAATCCAAATAATAATCATTATCCAGATAAATAGTGGATCCATTTTCAGCATTGTCTATAATATATTTAAGTTCAGTGAATGTGCCATAATTTGAAACATCCCCTCCAATGAAGTTAAATTCGATTATTCTGGAAGTGAAATAGTTAGATTGAAGTTTGGCAGAAGCCTTATAGAATCCCTCTTTTGAAAAATCAAAATCAAAATAAGCTACACCATCAACGATTTTAACATAAGAGATTTTATCATTAATGTTTACTATAACAAAATTTTCATAATCGCTAAAATCCTCGTCCCAAGACGGGATTTCAATTAATATTTTATTATATTCTTTAAATAGAGTTATATTAAGATCGAATACATTATAATATTCACTTAAAATATCTCCACCGTATTGGATCGTATGCCCCTTTGAAATCTCAAAATTTATTGATTCATTTGATATCGGTCTCCAATAAGTAGTAAATGCCTTAATGCATGCTACCTGACAGGTTCTTGATACCATACCATCATATAAGAATTTATAATAATTATTGAGATTATACAAATCAATCCAGTCTTCACCATT
>JAUNXD010000219.1 GCA_030539985.1 Methanobrevibacter sp. | reverse complement strand
AATTATGTCTTCAAGTTGCCGGAGAAATCGAGAAGGTTGGGGCAAAAATTAAAAAGCTCAAGGTTTTGGCAGTTTATGGAGGTCAACCAATTGGAAAACAGACAAGGGTTCTTAAAAAGGGCGTTCATATCATCGTTGGAACTCCTGGTCGTGTAATTGACCATATTCAAAAAGGCAATCTGGATTTAATGGGCGTTGAAAGGGTAATTCTTGATGAAGCGGACGAAATGCTTGACATGGGATTTAGAGAGGATATTGAAAAAATACTGGAGGAGACTCCATACCGAAAACAGACCTTGCTTTTTTCAGCTACAATTCCACAGGAGATAAGAAAAATTGCTAAAAACTATCAGAATAATCCCAAATTCATTAAAATAGCCAATAAAAAGCAAAATATTCCAAAAATCACACAATATGCTTTTAAGACTAATCATAAATATAAATTCGATGATTTGGTGAGATTGATTGAAGCATATGATATAAAATCTGCATTGATATTTTCAAATACTAAAAGAGGTGTCGATTTTATTCATAAAAATCTTAAAAAAAATGGATTTTCAGTTGAATCACTTCACGGAGACATGACTCAAAAAATTAGAGACAAGGTTATGAATAAATTTAGAAATGGAAATGTTGGTTTCCTGGTTGCAACAGATGTGGCCAGTCGTGGTTTGGATATTTCAAATTTGGATTTCATCATAAACTATGATGTGCCTCAAAATTATGATTCATATATTCACAGAATAGGTAGGACTGCAAGAGCGGGAAGCAGTGGTTTTGCATTCACATTAGTATCTAATGAGGATTTAATAAACTTTAACAAGATTAAAAATGAATCTAAAGGCAAAATCATAGAAAAAAAGCTTCCAACGGATAGTGAAATAGAAGATATTAAAAATAAACGAGTTTTAGATGAAGTAAAAAATTCAATTAAAACTGATAATTTGGAAGAATACTTAAATGCGATAAAAAAGAATTCTTCTGCAGATATTAGTCCAGAGGAAATAGCTGCAGGTTTATTAAAAAAAGTGAGGAAAAATTAATTATTTTGCCCCATCAATAATGTTGTATTTAATTTTTTCATTTTCGAGTTCTCGAGTGAATGCTTTACTCATTTCTCCAACACATATTGCAAGAACATTCAACCCCTTACGTGCCGCATTTGCGGTTGCTTGGGGAGCAGCATACTCAATATCGAGAGGCAAATCTAATTTTCTAACAACAGCTCGTGCAACGGTTCCAGCAACGGCTACTTTGTCGAATACTCCTCCGCTGTTTGTTCCTTTATCATAAACATTTCTGATTAAGTCCATGTCGCAGGTTTTAGATCCTCCGTCTTTTATTGTCGGAAGGTTGATAACAGTGACTTCGCCAACGCTCATATCAATGATTCCGGTAAGATTGGTTAATGATACGTCCATTCCAGCTTCAGCATCATCTAAAACAATGCCTGTCGCATTCTCTTCTTTTTTATGAGCATATAATACTCCACTTTCCATGAAAAGACCAACAATATCATCTTTTTTAAGGTCTTCTCTAGCAATGGCGGGCCATATGGTTTTATAATGATTCATGGTTTCTAAAACAGAATCAGAATATTTCCTTAAACTTATTGCGTCTTTTTTAACTTTATCGATACCTGCTTGGGTTATTTTATAAGGAGACCTTCCATCTTTTGATGTTATGTATCCCTGTTCGATTAATGTCTTAATATTCTCGGAAACTGCTTGTATTGTAATTCCTAAAGTATTGGCCAAATCTTTTTGTTTGAGGTGGGGATCCTGTTTAGATATTTCACTTAGGATTTGAAAATGTGTAAGTGCACCTCTTTTTTTAAATGATTTCATCATATTCATCCCTCAATTAAACTTGATTAATTTATATTTTTTATTTTAATGGTATATAAATTAACTTGATATTTTCCCGTTTAATGTTTCATTGAATAGTTCAAGAAATTCATTTTTCTTTTCAACTGGGATGTATGCACCACATGCCATTGAATGTCCTCCGCCGCTTCCACCAACTTTGGAGGATATTTCACGTATAATATTTCCAAAATGAATTCCTTCATAGGAAAGAAGTCTGGAACATCTAAGGGAAATCTTGAGGCCGTCGCTATCGGTCTGCGTAAATCCTATGATTGGTTTTTTCCAATTACAATATCCTAAAATCATTCCGGTCACGGTTCCAACAATTTCAGGTTTAATTCCAGTGCCGTCAAAATATTGCAGGTTTTCCAACTCAATAATATTGGTTTCTTCACTGCCAGCGACCTTTTCAATTGCTTGAGCCAAATTTCGTTTATGCTCTTTACTGACCGCTTCAAGTTCATCAAGGGCCACAAACCTGTCTCCTTTTAAAACTTCCATAGCTACTTTTTCCTGATGGTTTCTTCCGCATGCATTCATTGCGGTTGAAAACTCAGATGCATCTCTTAAAAAGCTTGTCTCTTCCTCAGCTGTGGGATGTATCTTATGTATTTTCCGGGAACCGCTTTTGATATCATTTCAAAAAGACATTTGAATAGTTTGGTTTTATCTTCATTTGTCAATTCGTTCAATGTTTTCCTGTTGTGCTTTTCATCAATTCCAAGTTCCTCTAGTATGGCCATGGTTTCGTTGGTATTGTTTGTAATTGGCAGGTTAACGTCACTGAAGTATGAAAGGGCAACAAACAGGGGCCTTGTATTTCTGCCATATATGTTCAAATCATTTTTTGTAAGCTTTAAGTAACCTCCATCAATTGCATCTTGCTGTATGATTTCATTAAGGCCTTCGAAATGACCGCTTTTCGTATTTTGCATATCTCCAATAGCGGATAGGACTCCAATCCAACTTAAATCATCATATCCAAATTCCTTTGCAAGGAAATAACACAATCCTCCGCCGCATACATAGTATGATCCGTCAATTCCATGATGCAGCGGATTGATTTCAAGATATGTGTAATTCATTTCCTCTTTAAAATCAAGGTCTCTTAATGGGGGG
>JAUNXD010000030.1 GCA_030539985.1 Methanobrevibacter sp. | reverse complement strand
TTTTAGGTGTACAGGCCATGCTTAACTCACTTCCAGGAATATTAGCATTTTTCCACTAGATTATCATGTCGTATCTTAAGCATAAGCTTTATGGCTTAATATTTAATCTATTTAAGCATACTAAAGTAAAGAATAATTCTATTTCATTTATCATAGATTCAGGTGAATCCTTCAAGGGCAATTTGGATTACATCAAAAAGGAATTTGAAAAAAGAGGCAACTTCGAATTCCACTTTTTTTACAAGGACAAACTGTCTTTTGCAAGCTTTAAAAAATTAGCCGCTTCCAAATACATATTTTTAAATGACAATTTCTTTCCACTGGCATTTATGGATTTCAAAGCTGAAAATAATATAATACAGCTATGGCATGCTCCGGGAGCATCCAAAAAGTTCGGAGGATCTGTTGATATTGAAAGCAGAGAGATATTAAGCAAAATATCCCAAAATACAGATTATCTAATTGTAACGTCAAAAAATATAATAGGCTATTATAGTGAAGCATTTCAGATGCCTGAAAGTAAAATCAAACCTTTAGGCCTTCCAAGAATGGATTACTATTTTGAAAATCATGATTTGGATAAATTAAAGAGGAAATTTTGTCAAAATTATAATGTTTCAGCCGATAAAAAGATAATCCTTTATGCTCCGACCTTCAGGGATGAGGAAAAATACAACAATGTTTTCAATTATCTGAATCTTGAGGAATTTAACAATCGTCTGGGCAATGAGTATGTTTTGGCCTTAAGACTCCATCCAAAGATCAAGAACTTCCATAAGGATGACATTTCATCCAAAGATCAGTACGTTGATGTCAGTAATTTTGAAAGCGAACAGGAATTAATGCTCATAAGCGATATTTTGATAACTGATTATTCATCAATAATGATTGAATATTCCATATTAAACAAGCCTACAGTATTTTTCACATATGACTTGGAGGATTATCTGGCCAATGAACGTGGATTTTATTATGATTTTAAAACAACCGTTCCAGGACCCATTGTCAATACTTCGGATGATTTGATTGATGTGATTGAAAACGACAAATTCGATAAAAGCAAAATATCCGAATTTGTAAAGACACAATTTGATGACATTGACGGCCATTCATCTGAAAGAATAGTTGATTTCCTATTGAATGGTGGTAGGTAAAATGAATAATATTAAAGTAAGTGTCATTGTCCCAGTTTACAATGCTTCACAGTATATAGGTAAAACTTTAAATTCAATTATTTATCAGGATTTCGACAGCTTTGAAATTATCATAGTCGATGACGGCTCAACCGATGACAGTCTTGAAATCATCAATGAAACTTTAATTGATTGTGAAATCCCACATAAAATCATCCATCAGGAAAATGCAGGCGTAAGCGTTGCAAGAAACATTGCAATCGATGAATCGATTGGGGATTATTTGGTTTTTGTCGATGCAGATGACCACATTTCACAGGATCACATTTCAAGATTATACAACGGCAAGACAGATTTCAGCCTGACGCTATATGCCAAGGAGGAAGACGGCAAACTGACAAATATGGATACCTACTCACAGGATATGATTTCCACATATGATTTCATCAGGATGGAACTGAACATGCAGATAACATTCAATTTCTTCCAATTGATGTATAAATCAGATATAATCAAAGACAATAATATTAAATTCACGCCTGGTGTTGTTTATGGCGAAGATACCGAATTTGCACACAAGGCTCTTAATTATGGGGATAAAATAGCCATCAACAATACCGTAACCTACTTCTATGTGCAGCATCCGTCCTCAGCGATAAAGACAACAGAATACAGAAGGTTCGGAATCGTTAAAATATTTGAGGACATTGCTGAATTTTACACAAAAAACAATAAAAATGAATTTGCGGATTTGATAATCAAGTCAAGAATTCCCAAAGCCATATTCGGAAATATGAATTTCTTTTTTTACAATGGATACGATTTTGATGAAGTGATGGGTAAAATGAAGGAATTGGATTTGCTTGGAAAGCTATCAAAATTTGAGGGAGATGCCAAATTCAAGTTAAAAATAAAGTTATTCTTATTAAATCCAAAACTATATTATAAAATGTGGAGAAAACTAAAAAATTCAATCTGATTAACATGAAAGTTTCTGTAGTTACGCCAAATTATAATGGAGAAAAATTCCTTAAAACCTTTTTTGAATCCTTAAACAACGATTCTAAATGCATTGGTGAAGTCATTATAGTCGATAATGGATCAACCGATAAAAGCAGGGAATACATTAAAAGCAATTCATTCAATTTTCCAGTAAGGCTGATTGAGAACACAGAAAACGTGGGATTTGCACCGGCGGTCAATCAGGGAATATTGGAAGCGCAATATGAATATATTTTTTCACTCAACAACGACACTGAAGTTAAAGAGGGCTCAATCGAGGCATTGGTTGATTTGATATCCTCAGATGATAAAATCTTCTCCGTTCAGGCAAAAATGCTTCAATATAAAAACAAAGAGCTGATCGATGATGTAGGTGATGAGTATAATCTCCTTGCATGGACCAAAAAAATAGGAGAAAACCACAATTCCGCTGAGTTCAGAGAGGTTCGTGAAATCTTTTCAGCATGTGCGGGAGCCGCAATGTATAGAAAGTCATTATTGGCTGAAATAGGAATGTTCGACGATAACTTCTTTGCATACATGGAGGATGTTGATTTGGCATTAAGGTCAAAAATCAACGGATACAGGAATTTAATGTGTCCCGATGCAATCGTATATCATATCGGCAGTGCAACATCCGGAAGCAGGTACAACGAATTCAAAGTTCGCCTTGCGGCCAGAAACAACGTTTGGGTAGTCTATAAAAACCTTCCTATTCCATTAAAAATTACCAATTTCATTTTCCTTTTTTTAGGATTTTTCATCAAATACCTGTTTTTTGTCAAAAAAGGGTTCGGTTCTACTTACCTGTCAGGAATCCGAGAAGGACTGTCCACCAGAAGCAAAACAGATAAGGTCAAGTTCAAATCCGCTAATACAAAAAACTATTTTAAAATTGAATACAGATTAATAATCAACACTCTTAAATTTTTAAAAAAATAACCAGTGAGTTTTATGGACCTTTCAGTTGTAATCGTAAATTATCAAACCTTTGAGCTTACAAAAAATACTATAAATTCTATTCTGGAGTATGACTATCCATTCAGCGTGGAAATAGTGGTTGTGGATAATGCATCCTCCGATGACAGTCTTTCCAGATTAAAGGATTATTTCAAAGATAAGGTAAGATTCATTGCATCTGAAAAGAACAATGGTTTTGCTGCAGGAAACAATCAGGCCTTAAGGCAGGTTGACGGAAAATATCAGCTTTTATTGAATTCCGATACCATAGTATGGGAGAACACCTTAAACGACATTTACGATTACATGGAAAGCCATGAGGATGTCGGCGCATGCGGATGCAGGGTTCTTCTTGAAGGCGGTGATTTGGACAAGGCATGCAAAAGGTCTTTTCCTAATGTTAAAAATTCATTTTTCAGGCTGTTTCACATTCCGACCAAAAGCAAGGATGACAATTACAACCTAACTGATCTTCCTGACGATGAGGTCTATGAAATCGACTGTCTTACCGGTGCGTTCATGTTCATGAGAAAATCCGCACTTGATGAAGTAGGTTTGCTTGACGAAACCTTTTTCATGTATGGTGAGGACATTGACCTTTGCTACCGCATTAAAAATGGCGGCTGGAAAATAGTTTATTATGGCAAGTCTAAAATTACCCATCTTAAAGGTGCAAGCAGCAAAAAGCAAAAATCCAAACTCATTTATGAATTTTACCGTGCCATGTACATTTATTATAAAAAGCATCATGCTAAAGAATCATTGTTTATAGTTAATTGGGGGGTCTATTTTGGAATCGCCCTTTTATGCCTTTTAAAATTATTTTTAAATTTATTTAAAAAGAAAAGTTAATTAATCAATTTGACAATACATAATAATGATATACTATATAGGTAGTTATTATGATAAAGGAAAATCAAAAGGCATTGAATGTATTATTAATTTTAATCGATGTTTTAGTGATTACTGTATCATTAATATGTTCAATTTGGCTGAGATTTAAAACAACATTGTTTGGACCAATCGGAGGGCATTTAGGCTTTTTCAGCTATCTGCTGTTTTTAGTATTGGCTGTTATTCCGGTCTATCTGATATTGTACTTCGCATTTGGTTTGTATAAGCCACGTAGAACATATAAAAATATCTTTTCAGAAGCTACACAACTCATAAAGGTTAATATCCTGGCGTTTTTCGCCCTGGTTTCTATTCTGTTTATCATTAACCAGCCGGACTTTTCAAGGATAATGCTATTTTTACTGGCAATTATAGCCACATTCTTTGGAATAATTGAAAGGTTTACCATTAGGGGTATCTTAAAGAATCTAAGGGTAAACAATAAGAATCTAAAGCATATTCTGATTGTCGGTGACAATGATTTGGCATTTTCATTTGCCCGTAAAATCCGTGAAAATCCATATCTCGGTTTTGTCATAAGCGGTTTTTTAGGAAGATCAGAGCATGTTGGAATGGAAGTTGAAGGAAGCAGAATCATTGCTCCATTCAGGGATATAGATAGGATACTTGAATCAAACAGGTATGACAGGGTTGTTTTAGCGATTCCATTAAAGTATTATTATAAAATCAATGAGCTGGTGGAGAGCTGTGAGCGGGTTGGAATTAAGGCGGAAATCATTCCGGATTATATAAGATATTTCCCTGCACAACCGTCCATCGACATGATTGAGGACATTCCAATTATCAATATTCGTTATGTTCCTCTTGATGATGATTTCAATAAGTTCTTAAAATATCTATCAGATTATGTTATATCAATAATAGCTATTATCATCACATCACCTATAATGATTATTACGGCTATTGCAATTAAATTGACATCTCCTGGACCTATAATATTCAAGCAGGAAAGAATGGGCTACAACGGTAAAACATTTATGATGTATAAGTTCCGAAGTATGAAAGTGCAGGATCCAAGTGAGGAAAAATCCGAATGGACCACACGGGATGACCCGAGAAAAACCAGGGTTGGAGATTTAATTAGAAAAACCAGTATTGATGAATTGCCACAGTTTTTCAATGTTTTGAAAGGTGAAATGAGTGTAGTCGGTCCAAGACCTGAAAGACCTTACTTTGTGGAACAGTTCAAGGAAAGCATTCCAAAATATATGGTCAAACACCAAGTAAAACCGGGCTTGACAGGTTGGGCTCAAATTCATGGTTGCCGTGGTGACACTTCAATCAAAAAACGTATTGAATATGATATTGAGTACGTAGAAAATTGGCATATGGGTTTGGACTTAGCAATAATGATTAAAACTGCATTGAAGAAAAATCCGAATGCATATTAACATTTGTGCTTTTTCACACATGTGCACTTCACGAATATTTATATTAAATTTTTAGAAAATATTGTTATTGGGAATAGTTTTCAAATGCTCTCTCTCTAACTTTATATAGACTATGATTATAAAATTATAATTAACTTTTCTATGAGGGGTTTGGTATGCAAGAAAAAATTTTACAAGAATACGAAAAAGTAAAGGATAAACTTTCACAAGAAGAGTTCTTAGAAGAAATTGAACGAATAAAATCTGATAATGATAAAATCGAATTTATTGATGATTTTGGAGCTGCACAGATGGTAGTTCAAAATCATAATGGTGTTGAAACATCAATGTTAGACCAGAAGGAAGATGAATCCTCATCAGGTATGAGCAGCGATCTTCAAGAAAGATTCGACAAGGTAAAAGATCAAATTTCCGAAGAAGAATTCTTTTCAAGAATGGAAAAATTCAGACAACAGGAAAGCCATAATCCATTCATGACCGATACCGGTTTGGCTGACATGGTTGTCGGCGAATTGGTTACAGACGAAGTTGAAGTGCTTTCAGAAAAACCTGAATTCAATGTCGATACAATAGATAAACTCGAAAAAGGAGCCAGAGACGTTACCGTAGCAGGTAGGGTTATATCAATTTCAAATCCAAGATCATTCAAAACCCGTAAAGGTCAAAACGGTCAAGTTTGTAATGTAGAGTTAAAAGACAATACAGGTGAGATAAGGACAGTTTTCTGGACTCAAAACATCAAACTTATTAAAACTTTCAATGAAGGGGATGTAATCCAAATCAAAGAGGTTGATATTAAAGAAGGTTATTCAGGTCTTGAAGCAAATTTAAGACCAAGATCAACCGTTGTTAAAATAGATGATGACCCATCAAAATTCCCTGCTTATGAAGAGGAAATTACAAACATTGCAGACATTGAACCTGAAACAAAAGTGAATATCATTGCAAGAATCGTTAGAATTCCAACCATTAGAAGCTATGAAAAGAATGGAAAAGAAGGAAAAGTTGCATCTCTTGAATTACAGGATAGTTCAGGACAAATCTCTTACACATTATGGAACAAAAACGTCGAATTAATCGAAGATTTGGGACTTGAAGATGGAGATACAGTTAAAATTCTCCAGGCACAAGCACGTGAAAGGCCAAACAGGGACGGCGAAAATGAAATCACATTAACACACTGGGACGGCAGAATCGTTAAAGGCGATTTCGATGTACCTGAAATTGTACAGGAATTCTCATCAATTGGAGATTTAAGCGAAAAAAGGGATGTTTCAATTATAGGTATTGTATCAAGGCTTCAGGATGTTAAAGTTTTCACAAGAAAAACCGATAACACTGAAGGCAAATTAAGAAACTTCGATGTCAGAGATCCTACAGGTGAAATAAGAGTAACAGTCTGGGGAGATGACACCGGCTTAGCAATAAATAAGGGAGACATAATTAAAGTCATCGGTGGAGATGTTCGCTTTGACGAATACACCCAAAGCCAGTACTCAATGAACACTAATTTCAATACTCAAATAACTGTTAATCCTTCAAATTTACCTATTGAACAGGTAGATGAATTGAATGAGTTAAGAGAAGACTTACGCCCTACACCTATCGGTGAAGTTGAATTAATGGATGAGGACGGTACTGAAATTGATATTATTGGTAGATTTTTATCCCTTGAGGAAATCAGGGAATTCCAAAGAGACACTGGTGAAATCGGTCAAGTACGTTCCGCAATGTTTGCTGATGAATCAGGTAAAGTAAGGTTGTCCTTCTGGAATGAAAAGGCACAAGGGGACTATGAGGTAGGTGAAGCTTACAGAATTGAAAATGCAAGAACCAGACTTGGAATGTACAGTGTCGATTTAAACATTGGAGGAGGTTCAAGAATTATCAGACTATCTGAAGAGGAAGCATCTTCAATGTTTATTCCTAAATTGGAAACATTGGAAAAAGCGCTTTATGATTATATAAGCATAGAAGATGTTGAAGAGGATGAAACTGATAAGATTATCATAGGTAGAGTAATAGAAATATTTGAGCCACGTACATTTGAAAGGGATGATGGTGAAGGTCAAGTTAGAAATATAGAAATTGCTGATGATACAGGTTCTGTCATTGTTGTTTTATGGAATGATGATGCAAATAAAGAGTTTGAATTGGGTCAGGCCATCAAGGTGCAAAATCCTCGTTTCAGATACAATGATAGGACAAACCGTATAGATGCTAATGTTTCCGCATCAACAACTATTTTGGATCCAAGCGAATCCGAACTGGAAAAATTGCCATCACATGAAGAATTGATGGAAATGATTTATGTAGAAAAGAACATTGAATCATTGCTGGAAGACGATACCAATGTTCACATAACCGCTACTATTAAAGATGTGTCCACTGAAAGAACACTGCTCAGAAGATGTCCTAACTGCCGTGCAGGTGTTGAAGAAAGTGAAGATGAATACATTTGTGACAACTGCGGACATGTATTTGATGAGCCGGATTACACTCTGATGATTCCAACAACTATTGAAGATGAAACCGGAGAAATCCAAGCTACTTTCTTCGATAATTTAGCTGAAGAGTTAATTGAAATGAAAAAAGAGGAAATTATTTCTCTTACAGTCGATGACATTTATGGAATTGAAGACAAACTTCAAGATTTAGTTGGTCATACAATTGAAATAATTGCTAATGTTAGCTTTGATGAATATAATGAAACTAATAGGTTAAATCCTAAAAAACTATTAAAAAAATACTATTAAATAAGTGAGGAATGATTATTATGGTCGAATTAAGTGATTTACCAGGTGTTGGTGAAAAAACAGCAGAAAAATTAAAAGATGCAGGTTTTGCTGATATGATGAGATTAGCAACCGCTACTCCTAAGGAATTGTCAGTTAAAGCAGAAATCGGTGAAGGTGTTGCAGAAAAGGTTATTGAAGCTGCACGTAGAGCTGAAAACATTACTTTTGAAACTGCATTGGAAGTAGATGAAAGAAGAAAAGATGTAGGACACATTACTGTTGGAAGTCAGGAATTCAATGATTTGATAGGTGGAGGGATTGAAACTCAATCTATTACTGAAGTGTTTGGTGAATTTGGATCTGGTAAAAGTCAAATTTCTCATGAATTAGCCGTTACTGTCCAATTACCTGAAGAATTGGGCGGACTTGATGGTGAATGTGTATTTGTTGATACAGAAAACACTTTCCGTCCGGAAAGGGTAAGGCAAATTGCTGAAGGATTTGAATTGGATACAGAAGAAGTATTAAGCAGAATCCATGTTGCACGTGCTTTTAACTCAGCACACCAAATATTAATGGTTGATAAAATCAACGAACTTATTCAAGGCGGAGCTAATGTTAAATTAGTCATTGTCGATTCATTGATGGCTCATTTCAGAGCAGAATATGTTGGAAGGGAGTCTTTAGCTGTAAGACAACAAAAATTAAACCAACATTTACATTCACTTCAACAAATAGCTAACACTTACAATGTTGCAGTATTTTTAACCAACCAAGTTCAAGCTAAACCTGATTCATTCTTTGGAAGCCCTACAAAGGCTATTGGTGGACACGTTTTAGGTCACGCTTCCACTTACAGAATTTGGCTTAAAAAAGGTTTGGCTGGAAAAAGAATTGCACGTTTAGTGGATTCTCCTCATTTGCCTGAAGGTGAATGTGTATTTAAAATTACTAGTGAAGGTATCGTTAGCTAATTTTATTTTTTCTTTTTTTCTTAACTTTTTTATACTTTTTTTACAATATTTTTACTTATGAACGCAATTGAAGTTACTATTTTGTCAATCATTATAATGATTGGATTGGGATATTTCCTTAAAAGAATCGATTTTTTAAGTGAAAAGGATATTAATCCTTTCAACAGAATAGTAATGTACATTTTAATGCCCTGCATGATTTTTCATGCGATATATTCGGCAGATTTATCCCTTCTTTCCAAATTGGGAATATTGCCGTTTGTAATATTGGCTTCATCTTTTGTCACTGGAATAATTTCATACTTCATTTTAAGGCAATTCAACTTGGATGACATAACTCTGTGGAGTGTTTTGGTAACTGTAATGATTGCAAACACAGCATTCATGGGATATCCGGTAACTTTAGGCATTTTTGGTCAGGAAGGATTTTTAAGGGCAATATTCTGTGACATGGCAACATTATGTATTTTTTTAATCCTTTCCTTTGTGCTAATATTGAAATTTGGCGGAACGGTCAAAACTGCAGTTAAAAAAATCACATTTTTCCCGCCGTTATGGGCTGTAGTTTTAGGATTAATCTTCAATTTCTTCAATATTCCTATCGGATCTGTTTTGGATAATACCGTTAATTATTTGGGTCAGGGTGCCATTCCCTTAATCATGATTGCCTTAGGGTTGTCTATTGACTTTTCGGCAATCAAAAGAAGCAAATCAATGATAATTTTTACATCAATAATGAAACTGGCGTTTTTCCCATTTGTCGCATTCATTATCGCTTCGCAAATCGGCTTGGTTGACCTTCAGTACAAAATTTCAATTGTTGAGGCCGCAATGCCATCTGGAATGATGTCTTTGCTTCTTACGATAACATACAAGCTTGACTATGAACTGACTTCGGACTGCATATTAATCAACACTGTAATCTCTTTGATTACACTCCCGATAATAATAATGTTATTGTAATAAAAAATTGTAAATTTATCTTAACCTAAATTTATCATTTATCCAAAAAATAAACATTAACCTTTATTTGGCTATAATGTCTTAAATTAACGTTAGTTTAAGATTTAAAGCTATTTTAAAGGATATTTTCTCTTCTCATATATAAACTTTACTCCAAGGAGTTTATAAATAAGTTTATATATGTGTATTTACTACATAAGTATATCTAATACTATGTAAAAATTTTTACAACTGTTTTTAAATTGCAATTTTTTATATATATTAGATATTTTTCACGACTTGTACAAGGTGAATTAATATGGCAGAAGAAAATAAAAATAACGAAGAATTAAGGATAGGTGTTTACGTCTGTCACTGTGGTGTAAACGTTGGTGGAGTTGTTGACTGTCCTGACGTTGCAGAATACGCAAAGTCCTTACCTAACGTAGTGCATGCGACAGATTACAAATACATGTGTTCTGACCCTGGTCAAGCAATGATCCAAGAAGACATTAAAGAGAAAAACTTAAACAGAATTGTTGTAGCAGCTTGTTCCCCTCGTCTTCACGAACCTACTTTCCGTAGATGTGTAGAAGAAGCAGGATTAAACAAATTCTTATTTGAATTTGCTAACTTAAGAGAACAAGACTCTTGGGTACACATGGACTTACCAGAAGAAGCTACTGCAAAAGCTAAAGATTTAACACGTATGGCTGTTGCAAAAGCAAGATTACTCGAACCATTAGAAGCTACCAAAGTAGCAGTAAACAACACTGCATTAGTTATCGGTGGTGGAGTAGCTGGTATTCAAACCGCATTAGACTTAGGTGACATGGGCTTCAAAACCTATATGGTAGAAAGAAACCCAACCATTGGTGGACGTATGGGACAATTAGATAAAACTTTCCCAACTCTCGACTGTTCAATGTGTATTTTAGCACCTAAGATGGTAGACTGTGCAAAACACGAAAACATCGAATTAATTTCTTACGCAGAAGTAACTGAAGTAGACGGATACATCGGAAACTTCAAAGTAAAAATCGAGAAAAAACCTAGATATGTAGATGAAGCATTATGTACTGGATGTGGAGCTTGTCAAGAAGCTTGTCCTATCGAAATACCTAACTACTACGACGAAGGTGTAGGTATGGTTAAAGCAGCATACATCCCATTCCCTCAAGCTGTACCATTATGTGCTACTATCGATAAAGACTACTGTATCGAATGTAACTTATGTGTACAAGCATGTGGACCGGACGCAATCGACCACAACCAACAACCTGAAGAAATTGAATTAGAAGTTGGTACTATCGTTGCTGCAATCGGTTACGACCCATTCGATCCATCCGGAATTTACCAATACGGATACGGACGTTTCTCAAACGTAATTACCGCTATGGAAATTGAAAGAATGATTAACGCATCAGGTCCTACCGGTGGACACGTAATCAAACCTTCCGACGGTATCGAACCTAAACGTGTTGCATTCATCCACTGTGTAGGTTCAAGAGATGAACAAATCGGTAAACCATACTGTT
>JAUNXD010000218.1 GCA_030539985.1 Methanobrevibacter sp. | reverse complement strand
GTTGACAGAATGATGACCAAACACGAATATGCAAAACGTGTTGAAATATCAATGACAACAGATTTTATGTTCATGAAGGAATCTCCAGTTACCAAAAACAAAACTCAGGAAATGGCACAGCTAAAAGCTAAAGCCGTTGGATTGAGAGATGATGACGGTAATGTGGATATTAGAAAAAGCATAGGTGCAGAACTTATTGGAATGACCGTGTGTCCTTGCGCACAAGAATCCGTAAGAGAATCAGATAAAATTAAATTATTGGAATTCTTGGATGAAGAAACAACACAAAAAGTGTTGGATACAGTCACTTTTGCTTCACATAATCAAAGGGGAGTAGGAACATTATTAATTGAAGTTCCAGAACATAAATATGTTAAAGCAGAAGACCTGATTGACATCATTGAAACTTCAATGAGTTCACCAGTATGCGAACTACTCAAAAGACCTGACGAAAATGCGACAGTAATGAACGCTCACAGAAAACCAGTTTTCGTTGAAGACTGCGTAAGGAACATGATGGAGAAAATAGCTAAAAAATATGCTGATTTCCCAGATGACACATTAATCACTGCACGCCAGGAAAATCAGGAAAGTATTCACAGACACAATGCATATGCTGAAAAAGTAACCACTCTTGGTGAGTTAAAAGAAGAATTAAATATCTAACGGATATGATTTAATGAAAAAAACTTATGAAATTGCAGGACAGGTAATGGGATTCTTTGATGCATTTAAAGGGTCAAGACCTGCAATAGACAACGAAAGAATTTTAATTGTCAGAGGAAGATCTCGAAAAGTTTTGCCACTCAATGAATTTGAACAAAAGCTTTCAGAAATTGGTGAAATTCTTGAGGCAACTGAAGTGGATGCAACTTCAGAAGAGATTTCAGAAATTCTTGAAATTGGAGATAAAAACATCAAAAGAAGTGAAAATACTACAAACGATGTTGACAACAAAGGATTTACTAGAATGAAAGAGGAATTAGAATCAATGGGCCTTGTTGTTGCATATAAAGTATTTGAACTTCCAAAGTTTAATATAGTTATTGCAATTTGGGAAGACAAAAACGAAATTCCTCCTCTTTATGTGGAAGTTACTGTTTCTGAACGTGAAGATTGAAATGACATCAAATTTAACCAAAGAAGATATTCTCCAGATATTAAATGCCACAGATAGTGACATCATAAACTATATGGCCGAAACTGTAAAATATAGGGAGAATAATCTTATTACTTATTCTAAAAACATTTTCATACCATTGACTGAAATCTGCAGAAATGACTGCGGATACTGTAATTTTAAAAAACATCCCGATGACCCTGACGTTATTCTTTTAAAAACAAAAGAAGAAATTTTAGATGATTTAAAAGAAGCTGAAGAGTATGGATGCAAGGAAGCGTTATTTACATTCGGAGAAGATGCTGATGAAGAAGAAGCGGTTCGTTTAAAGTTAATGGAATATGGTTATGAAAGAATGACGGATTATATCGTTGACATCTGTCAAATGACATTGGATGAAACTTCCCTTTTGCCCCATACCAATGGAGGAAATTATTCCTATGGCGATTTGAAAAGGTTGAAAGAGGTTAACGCTTCAATGGGCATGATGCTTGAAAATTCATCATCAAAACTGATGGAACTGCCTGCCCATAACAAGAGCCCGGGAAAAGACCCGAAAATCAGATTAGAAACAATTGAAAATGCAGGAAAACTTAAAATTCCATATACCACAGGCATTTTAATTGGAATTGGTGAGACAAAAGACGAAATAGCCGAATCATTGCTTAAAATCAGAGAATTATATGACAAATATGGACACATACAGGAAGTAATCATTCAAAATTTCACACCGATACCAGGCATTGAAATGGAAGACTGGCCGGAACCTAGCTTTTTAGATATAATCAGGACTGTTATTGCAGGTACATTATTGTTTAAAGACACTGACGTCAGCATACAGGTTCCCCCTAACCTGAACAATGACACCGCCCAAATATTTTTATTGTGCGGTGCTGACGATTGGGGCGGCGTTTCACCGGTAAGTCCGGATTATGTGAATATCACCTCACCATGGCCGGGAATCGATGAACTTAAAAAATTAACCGAAGATGCGGGTTTTGAGTTGACAGAAAGATTATGCGTTTATGAAAAATACATCAACAGCGAATGGCTAAATGATCTGCTTTTGGAAAAGATTTCTAATCTATCCTAACATCAACGACGACATGTTCCACGCCAGGCGCATATTTCTTTATTTTATTTATTTTCAGAAGTTCAACCTCACGGCCGTTGGCCTCGGAAATTATTCTTTCAAGAGGTCTTGTTTTCATCAATTTTTCGGGAACGGTCTCATGATAATGAAGGATTCCCCCTTCATTTAAGCTGTCAATGGCTACATTCAGGTAATGATGTGTGGTTTTGACATATCCCATTATGATTCTGTCGGCCTTAAACTTGGGAGTGACCTCCTTGCAGTCCCCCAAAACAGGAGTAATATTATCCAATTTGTTTAATTTGATGTTTTCACATAAAAAATGGTATGAATTGGGATTGATTTCAATGGCAATGACTTCCTTTGCATTTGCATGAATTCCAATCGGAATTGAAAAATAACCAATGCCTGCAAACATGTCAATTACTGTTTCTCCATCGCCAACCAATTTTGCTATTCTCAGACGTTCATTGTTATTTCCTTTTGACCACATCACCTTTGACAGATCCAGTTTAAACAGACA
This sequence comes from Methanobrevibacter sp., assembly GCA_030539985.1. Classification (GTDB taxonomy): domain Archaea; phylum Methanobacteriota; class Methanobacteria; order Methanobacteriales; family Methanobacteriaceae; genus Methanocatella. Next base: position 286 of record JAUNXD010000218.1, on the reverse strand, counting down.
GCCATTCTCCTTATTGATTGTGACAGTTTCATCACCGTAAAGAATTTTATAAACCGGTTCCCTTTTGGTTCCCTGAATGTGGTCAATTTTCATTATGGTTTTGACATTATGCCTTTGAGATAATTCTTCAAAGTCATTTCCATCATAGTTGTTGTCCAAAACAAGAATATCTCCAATTTTTTTGTACTTCATTTACACACCTAAAAGAAAAGTTTATATATGCAAATAATCAATATTAATATTGTTAGTTTATACTAATTATTGATTCTGATTTTAAATAAAATTA
>JAUNXD010000217.1 GCA_030539985.1 Methanobrevibacter sp. | reverse complement strand
AACTGAAGTTAAGTTGATTAATTTGTCCGCATTAATGTATTCGGCAAGAATGGCTGAAACAGCATCGGTACTGTGGGCAGGTTCTGTTCCACCCATAACAATAATTTTTCCGCTGGCTGAAAATTCTAACGCTTCCTGGAAGTTATGAGGTACTCTCTGATAAGCTGCATCGCCAAGTGCAGATAACATTAATTTGGCGTTTATTCGAGTTACTTCAATTCCAATATCATCGCATTGCGCCTCTCCAGCACCTAAATCACGAACTACGCTGATGTATTCTCTGGCAGGTTTTCCGCCACCTATAACAACAAACAGTTCGTGTTCATCGGATAAATCTTTTAAGATGGCACTATACTCTTGGAATTTCTTACAGTCATATTCTTTTAATAATATTGATCCTCCAATTGCAACAACAATTTTCATATATTCACCTTATATATAATTTATCCTTTCGATATTATTTAAATTTTAATAAGGATAAATACAATATTTATTTTTAATGAATTTGGAAGAACAAATCTATGTTAGAAAATCCTGCCGAAAATATCTTGATGATGAAATGGACATGAATGTTATCAATGATTTCATGAAGTCCGTCAGGCCTTTAAGCAATGATTTAAAATATCGCTATGAAATTTTTGAAAAGAGTGAAGTTAAAATAAGAACTCCCTGGTCTGCACCTTATTATTTGGCATTGTTCAGTGAGAAAAAGGATTTGTGCAAGGTAAATCTTGGCTTTGTATTTCAGCAGCTCTCATTATTTTTACAGAGTAAAGGAATAGGTAGCTGCTGGGTTGGTTTGAATTCGATCAAACGAAAAGATCCTGAATTTGTAATTGAGATAGCTTTCGGCAAATCCGATGACATGACACGTGATATTTCCGGCTTTAAAAGAAAAAGTTTGGCCGACATTAGTGATTATGCTGATGACAGATTAAGGCCGGCACAATTGGCTCCGTCAGCCATAAATATGCAGCCTTGGTATTTTAAACATACTGACGATGGTTTTGATGTATACCAAGTAAAACAGAATTTTTTAAAACGGCCAATCGTTAAGAAATGGAATCCTATTGATGTGGGAATTGCTTTAGCACATATGTATGTTGCCAATGAAAAAACTTTTGAGTTTTATTTAAAAAGTAGCTTTGATAAACTGGACGGTTATATTTACGTTGGAAGTATCAAAATTTAAAACAAAAAAAGTTAGAGGATTTAAATATCCTCTGAAGATAAAACTTTGTATAGGAAACCTGCAATCACTGCACCGACGATTGGTGCAAGTATGAATACCCAAACCTGCTGCAGAGCCTGTCCGCCCATGAATAATGCAGGGGCTAAACTACGTGCAGGGTTAACTGAAGTACCTGTCAACGGAATTCCCATGATGTGTACAAATGCTAAGGTTAAACCGATCACAATTCCTGCAACGGTTGCGTTTTCTGTTTTTTTAGTAACTCCAAGAACGGTGAATACAAATACAAAAGTCAGGATAATTTCAACAATTATTGCACCCACAACATTAAGACCTACAGTTGATGCGGCTCCAAATCCGTTTTGACCCAATCCTGTTGTAAGGTATCCTCCGAGATATGCTGAAGAGTTAATGATTGCTACAAGCAATGCGATACCTATAATCGCACCTATGCACTGGAATATGATGTACATAATCAGGTCTTTAACTTCCATTCTTCCATCAATCCACATTCCGATTGAAACTGCAGGGTTGATGTGGCATCCTGAAATGTCGCCTATAACATAAGCCATGGCAACGATAGACAAACCAAATGCCATTGCAATACCAAGAGTACCTAGAAATTGCCCTGCTATAGCAGCACTTCCACATCCAAACAGGACTAGAACCATTGTTCCGATTAATTCTGCAATATACCTTTTCATAATTTTCCCTTTCCTAATCTATTTAATTAAAATCTCCTTATTTTCTTATATCCGAGATATGCAACAAACAATATGAATAATATTAACACGAATGGGAATACGTGCAGTAATATTGAATCATTCACTTTGTCAAAGTGGTATTCTCTTTCAAAGTTCATATGATGAGCGTCTGTGTGATTTTGAGTTATTTTTGCAAAGTTATATAACAAATCGTAATAACCAATCTTGGCACCTTCATATTCGATTGAATCAGGGGCACGGCCATTTTCATCCATGTAACTTTTAACTATGCTGCCCATTTTGAAATAATCATAAACTGAATATGTGTCCCGTACCATAAATGAAATGCCCATCGGATTTTCGGGTTCACTATATTTTTTAGGATTATCAATACCGCTACCTGAAAGATATGCGCTGGTTTGGTATAGTAGTTGTGGACCAGTGTATGCACCATATTTTCCTTTAAATTCAGTATCATTAGTGTTTACCAATTCTTTACATGCATTTGCCATTCCTTTTGGTGAAATGTGATTTGTTGTAATAAGTTCATCGCTCAATATTCTTGTATCGTTACCATGTTTATTGATGATGTCAACAATTTCCTGAGCGATCTGTTTTGTGAGTTTGTCATCTTGGCTGCTTAAAATGCCGTCACGGTAATTATTTGGAAATTCCTTTGCCGGCTGAATATAGTATACTCCTGCATTTTTTAGAAATGTTCCCGGGTCACGCAATCCTGCAAAGCTTTCATTTGTATAATTATCGTCCCATGCTCTTCTAAGGAAATTTGAAGAGTTATCCAAGTCATAATCACCAATATTGACAAATATGATTTGTTTAGTTGAATTATCACTGTATCTAGCAAGCTGCACAAAGTTTCCACCATCTGCAGCAGCTAAAGTTATACTCACATCACTTGTTACCTGTATTGCCCTGTAACCCTCACCGGGAGATGGGGCCTGATTGTCTATAACTACTTGAAGTTCCCCTCCGCTTAGTTCTTGTATATGCTCTTTGATGGAGTTTATTAATTTTGTGTCGAAGTCATGGTCGATGATGTTGTCTGTTGTAATGAAAACGGTTTTTGTTGCAGATACATCTTGGATTATCGGCGCAATTATTAATAAAGCCATC
>JAUNXD010000216.1 GCA_030539985.1 Methanobrevibacter sp. | reverse complement strand
CTTTTGACACTGATGCAGCGCCCAATATTTTCACTATATCTCCAGCAATAAATGGAATGAGTCCCATCATTAAAAGATTAACAATTCCAACATGTGTTCCTTGCATGCCTAAGAATAATGCAAGACCTGCTAAACCAGGAATGTAGATTAAAGCAAAGTTTGCAATTCCGATGGTAATTGCCATTCTTGTGAAGTTACGTGCTTCAGCATACTTTTCAGTAATTAATCCTACAAAGTAAGATGCAATTACAAATCCAATAAAGAATCCGCAGGTGGAACCTAAGAATATTTCAAGTCCTCCGGTCATTCCTCCAAACCAAGGGATAAATGCAATTCCTAAAACAATGTAGATTATCTGACTTAAACATCCATATTTTTTACCTAAAATGAGACCGGAACACAATACTGCAAATGTCTGTGCAGTTATTGGTACAGGAGTCCATGGAAGTGGAATAACAATTTGTGCCATGATGCCTGTTACGCATGCCATCATAAATGACATTATTAATTTAGTGGTAGTACTAGCATCATGGATTCTTTCAAATGCATTTTTTCTTGTACTATAGTAGTTATCTAAATTAAGGTTCATTTTTTCCCTCCATTTAATCAATAGTTATCAGTTTAACGTTATGTGGTTTTTTAACTATGTTCATGGATTTAAAAGCAACCAATTGTTTTATTCCTTTTTCGGATGCGGCATCAACTAATCTTTGGGATATGACTCCATCAAATATGACTGTATCTGCGGTTCCTTCAATATTCTTGATTTCTTCATAAATATTTTCCACTTCTACCTCTTTTGTCATATTCAATGCTTCATCTAAAATAGCTCCGCAACCGGTTCCTTCAAATTCTTTCAGCATATCTTTCATTAAGGTAACTTCGTCATCTTCGACTTCAGGTTCCTTTGCAGGTTTTTGAGGTTTTTCGTTGCGGTTGTATTTTTGTTTCTTGTGATGTCTGTTATATTTTTTATTGTGATTGTTATTGGAATCGTTTAGTATGTTGGTTGTAGCTAAAAATTGTGCTGTAGGAACTTTATCTCTAAGTGCAACCAGGACTTCATCTTTTTCAAGGTCTTCCACTTCTTTTCCTTTTGGAGCACGAGTAATGTAGTCTACTTCACCAATTTGTAAAAGCTCTTTTAATATGAGTTCTCCGCCTCTATCCCCATCAACAAATGCGGTTGTGGTTCTTTTTTTACTTAATTCTCCTATGGAGCGAGGAACACTTACTCCTTCAACAGCTACGGTATTTTTAATGCCGTATTTAAGTAAGTTTAAAACATCACTACGGCCTTCCACAACAATGATTGCATCGGATGTGTGGATACTTGGACCTGCAGGGAGACGATCTTCACCGTATTCAGAGATTTCATGAACTCTCATTGCTTCCCTGACTTCTTCAATCATTCTCATGCTGGTTGGACCAACGCTTTCAACCATGTTTTTGTAGATTTCTTTTGCACGGTTAACAACTTGTTCCCTTTTAACTGCCCTTACATCTTCAACTTTTGTTGTGTGGATTTCTGCTTCACAAGGACCTACTCTGTTAATGGTTTCGAGTGATGCAGCGAGAATGGCGGTTTCAACTCTGTCTAAACTGGATGGAATCACGATTTCTCCTTTTGCCCGTCCGCCGTTTGAGTGGATGTTAACTTGGATTCTTCCGATTCTTCCAGTTCTTTGGAGTTCTCTTAAATCTAAATCGTTACTAAGTAAACCTTCAGTTTGCCCAAAGACAGCACCGACAACGTCTGGTTTTTCAACAATACCATTAGCTGTAATTTGAGCATGGATTAAATATTTTGTTGTTGTTAATTCTTCACCTTTTCCCATATTTAAGCCTCCTAAGCTTATTAATCGGGATAATTTATGTAATTGCTAAAAATTTAAATTATTTTTAGGTGAAATTTGCATAAATTATACGATAATGTGGTCTTTTGACCTTATATATACTAAAAAGAGTTTATACATTTGGAGAATTTAACTATTAAGGCATTCTATTTTTCCAATATAATTGTCTTAAATAAGCTTTATAATTATTCTAAACGTTTATTTTTTCCCTAATAATAATTTCTCCTTTTTTTGATAATATTAATAATGATATAATAATGAATAATGTATGTTAACTCTAATGAGTATATAATAACTTAAGTATATTTTTCAATACTATAAATAATATTTTGGTTAAACTAATATATAAAATCTATGAAAAATTTTTAAGTAAGTTGATATAATATATCATTGTGGTGAAGTCATGACAATAAATCCGAAAGATGTGTTGAATAAAAATAAAAATTTAAATAAACGTTTTGATGTCAGTAAAATTAGATTGGACAATGTTACAGTTGATGATTTAAAGTATAATGGTAAAAATTATGTTGAACATATTAATTTGATGTCACTTCTTGACAATGTTTCTGCCTGTCAGGTTTCAGATGCCTATAATGGAGTATCAAAAAGGTCAGGTGTAATCCAATCAATCAAACCAATCAATAATCAGAAAGTTTTCGGATCAATTTTTACTGCTGAAACCACCAGTGACGATTGGGGAACATCTGCTTTGGCTATTGATGAGGCCTGTGAAGGGGATATTTTATTTTTCAAAGTTGACAGTGATGATAAGGCGATTTGGGGAGAGCTTGCATCCACTTGTGCTCGTGATAATGGCATTAAGGCAACAGTCATTTACGGTTCCGTACGTGATTTGGATGCGCTGTTATATATGGATTATCCGGTTTTTGCTTCCAATTTCTGTCCGAATGCAGGATCTGCTTTAGGTTTGGGCACTTTAAATGAAACTATTGTCATTGAAGATATGAAAATTAATTCGGGGGATTTCTTCATTGGTGATGAAAGTGGCATTGTTGTTGTCCCTCAGGAATTGTTTGCAAAAACAATGATTGCAGCACTTGAAGTCAAAGTTAAGGAGTCCCGAATAATAAACGATATTGAAAGTGGAAAGTCATTGGCTGAAATTGTTGGGTTCAAATAGAAAAACATTTAAATAGAAATCAATATTTATATATAAATATATCGATAA
>JAUNXD010000215.1 GCA_030539985.1 Methanobrevibacter sp. | reverse complement strand
TATGCCAATCTGGTGAAATCCTCATGGAGAATATATTCTTCGCAAGAGTTTTGAATATCATGGATTATGCTGACCAGATCCAAATCCTGGCTTCCAACATGAATCTGTCTTAACATATCTCCAATCTCACGCAGTCTGGAATGGGATTGGGCGCCAATTAATGTTTTAGCCTGATTCATATTACCTCCCAAACGTGAAATGTCACTTTCGATGACAATTTCTGAGGAGAATTCCTCATCACCAAGTTTGAGATTTAAAAGTTTACGAATGTCCCTTGCCTTATTGGCTGCAGTGGATTTTTTGGTATTAAAAAAGTTACATATGTCATCGGCAGTGATAACCGGTTCAAATGAGGAATCAAAAAGAAAATTCAACTGGGCGATAGTATAAACAATCCCACTGGCCCAATTTTCAATTTTACCACGTTTAAAAGGAACTTCCCTTTTGCGGCCTAATTTCTCAACAAGCCTGATATTCAAAGCCTTGTATTCATCATCAAGATATTCATCACTAAACTCTGAAACCATTTTAATTAACTGTTTTTGCTTTTCAGTTTCCATAATAATAATCTTTTTATCATCATTAAATAATTTAACCTCAACAATTTCATGAACAAAATTAACTCCCCATAATATTGATTCCATCATCAATTAAAATTAAATGATAAACGTTTCATTTTAATCTGCAATAGTCACATTAACATTAAAAGCAACATTTGTAAAAAAACAACTTTCATTCAAAACATCAATATGAAACGCTTTTGAAACAAGATTTTCATCAGATTAAGTCAATTTAACTTAATCTTAAAGTTTAATCACATACTTGCCTAAATTTCTCCCAAATCTTTACCATAGCATAAGTGTCCAGTTCACAATACCTAAGCAGACTTTCCCTTATTTTTTCCTGCTCTTCAGGAGTCTTGTCAGTCAAACTTAAAAATGCACTTGATGCTTCACCACCATTATGCACACCTGACAAATTATCATAATTTAGTTTAGAATCATCCGGAAAGAGTGCAGGCAGCACCTTTTTGATTGAATATGATCCTTTCATCTCCTTTGTATAGTATTGCCTTTTGCTGAATGGCACCATAAAATCAACAATATTTCCATTTATCCTTTCCAGTTCATCCTTTAAATCAGGATACATTTCACCGATTTTCCTATTAACGCTTGATTCAAAGCCTTTGTTGTATACGATTACACTACCGTCTTCGGCCAAATCATCAATCATACTTTCGGCAAAGTTTCTAATCATATTCTCATCGCCGGCTTCGGCCAAGAATTCCTTATGCTTAAATGATGCATCCTCATTTTCAATTATATGCAGGGAATATTGGAATGGTATCTGCTGGTAGGGTTTTGTTCCTTCATATTCGGGTATTGCATACTGGCAGGTTTCATAGTCAATGAAATATAAAGGATATTTAAGGGAATTTAAAATATCTGCTATAGCTTCCTTTTGGATTTTTGGAGGTCTGTTATTTAACTCAAAGTCAATCTGTTCTACAAATCTTGGAGTTGTAAGGCTAGCATCATTTTTTAAATCTTCAAATGATATTATACCATCATAATACTTTTCAAATTTCTTGTCATTTCTCATTTTAACTATATCAAAGACATTTGGCCTCGGCAAATCCCTTGTACAGTATCCCCAGAAAGGGCATTGATAGGGATTAAAGCAATCAAGACCCAATTCGCTTTCAGGTTCACTTTCCCCCTCAAAATTTTTCATAAAATCATTAATGGAATCAATATTGCTTTTGATTTGATTCTGTTTAGCCCTTACAATTTCAGTTACATCTTCAATGTTAAATAGCTGAGCCATATCCAATTCTTTTTTTCTTACATATTCATTGTTTATATAAACGATACTTGCCTTTTTAACCTTTAAACCAAGATTATTTAAAACATAATACTGATAGGCCACATCATCAAGGAATATGTCCTTGATTTCGGTAGAACTTTTCACTTCATAAATTTCCACGCCGTCTGCATCATTTTTAAGGATATCCACACTGCAGAAATTGTTATCATATAAAAATGACGCTTCACAGATGACATTTGGCTTATTTTGAAGTGTCCTTTGAGTATTTTGAATTCTCACATCAATATCTGCATCATACGGAATATCATTATAATCTCCGAATAATCCTTTTGCAAGCTCACCTACTTTCCTACCGGTTTTTAAAATAGAATCATTAGCACTATCTTCTGCTTCATCATGCTTATATTTATTTAACCATAGAATCTTTTCGCACTGAACTGCCTGACAGTACTTTGATTTTGATAAGAGTTTTTTATCCATAGTTATTCTCCCTTATTTTTAAAACAGAAGTCCTCATAATCCTCACATAACCTGATAACCTCTTCAATATAGAGAATATCCCCAATCCATTCCTCGGAAATATCCTCATATCCATAATAGATTCCGGCAAGCCCACCAGTAATTGCTGCAACAGTATCTGTGTCACGGCCAAGGTTAACTGCCATGAGAACTGCATCCCTATAATTAGTTGTTTGTAAAAGGCAATATAAAACTGCTTCTAAGGTCTTTATTACATAGCTTCGCCCTTCATCAACATGATAGTCATTTTCAAATATATGCCTAAAGTCATATAGGTAATCCGAATCCTCATAATACTTCCGGATTTTTTCACATGAATTTGTTATATGCTCATTTATTTTTAAATCATTTTCAAGCATTGATTTTGCAATTTCAACATATAATACACAGGCGATTTTTGATTTGGGATGTGCATGTGTCAGAGCTGATACGCTTTCAATTTCAGCATAGGTTATATTGGGAATGAATGCCAACGGTAGAATCCTCATAAGCGATCCGTTACCGTTATCACTATCTTTACTCCCGCCACATTCATAAACAGAAGCTCCAGATTCAAATCTTCGAATTGAATCATGAGTAGTGTTTCCATAATCAAAAACCACATACTGACAGTATTTGGATTCGTTAATGAATAATAAAAACTCCTTCATTATGTCTTTTAAATCGATTTTGCCTTTATTTATGATACTGTTCATTGTTGCAAGCGTCATTGAAGTATCAT
>JAUNXD010000214.1 GCA_030539985.1 Methanobrevibacter sp. | reverse complement strand
AAACGCCTTGAAAGTGCAAGAGTAGGTATAAGTGGAGCCAATGCAATAGCTTCCGAAGAGGGGTCCATTGTAATGGTGCACAATGAGGGCAATATTTCAATAGTTTCACTTAAGGATTTGCATATAATTGTAGCTGGAATCGATAAAATAGTGCTGACATTGGAGGACGCAATCTCAGTTGTGAAACTGGAGACAGTATTTGCAACAGGCAGCTTTGTTACTTCATACATGAATGTGGTGTCCGGCCCATCAAAAACTGCCGACATCGAAAAAAAGCTTATAAAAAACATGTACGGTGCCGAAAGGGTTGTGGTTATTCTTCTGGACAATGGAAGAAGCGACGCAATCGAGGAATGCCTTTACTGCATAGGCTGCGGAAACTGCATAGTTCACTGTCCTGTCTATAATGCCGTCGGAAACGAATTCGGATTCAACAACTACCTTGGCGGCAGGGGAGTTGCAATGTCAAAATTCATTGAGGATGATGAGGCCTGTTTTGATTCAGGCCTTTACATGTGCACCCTATGCGGTTTGTGCACACTTAACTGTCCTTTAGCAATACCTACCAATGAGATTATTGAAAATATGAGAAAATTGTCAGCTGATGCGGGATTTTATCCAAAAGCTCATTATAATATCAAGGAAAATGTTTCAAAAAGGGATTCACCTTATTGAATGTGAATAAAAAAAATAAAAATCAATTATCAGATGATAATTGATTATCTGATTACTTTAATTTTTTTGGTTAAAGTGGTGGTTCCATAGATTTTGGTTGACTTGAAACCGACCTTGACGGTATATTTCCTGTTTATTTTCAGGTTAATGGTGATTTTTGCCTGTCCTTTGGCATTTGTTTTTTTGAAATAGGTTTTGCCGTTAATTTTAAATTTGACTTTAACGTATTTTATCGGTTTTTTGTTCGCATTTTTAAAGGTAACAACAAATTTTCCTTTTTTATGTATTTTGGTTTTTGAAGCTTTAATGATTGGTTTAACTACTTTAACCTTTATGGATTTGGATGTTCCTGTATAATAGCTATTTCCTTTGTAAATAACATTTATATTATAGGATTTAGGAGTATTTTTAATGTTAAAAGTAGCCATTCCATTATTGTTGGTATAGGCAGTATAAGTTTTGCCTGCCATTATAATGGATACCATTTCTCCTCCAATGCCCTCATTATAACAGTCCACTAATTTTACAGATAATTTTTCGCCGTTTCCGTAATATTTGGTTAAATCGTTCACAACCAGTGTTGAATATTTGGAATCCACATCCAACTTCAAAATTTGGTTGTTGATTTTTGCATAAACCCAATTATCATTGGCTCCAGGTTTGATGTCAAAAGTGGCAACACCGTTAACCAATTTTTTTGTAATGGTCTGTGAATTGGTATAAACTGTTACTTCTAACGGAAGATTAATATTTCCATCTAATTTATGGATCTCTTTTGTTTCATTGTCAAAGTAATAGTTCAAATCTACAGTTAAAGTGTTATATTTATTTTTGTAGACAATGCCGTTTGAAGAAAATGTCATTATCAGCCATCTGGAAGCATTAATCTTTTCAGGATTGCGATTTCCATCATGTGGTGAGTAATAATATGGATTTATGGTATTTTCTCCCCACCAGCAGTACTGCACGGTTGCATTGTCATCTAATGCAATGTCTCCGTAAACCTTGTTTTTTACGAGGTAGTTGTCAACAATTGCGCAGTTTTTCATCAGAAGCTCGGTATTAGGATAATTGTTGGTTACAGCTCCGTGATATCCTGCATGATTCTGTTCAAAAATGGTATTGTAAACTTCTGTAATTACATGTCTGCCGCTTGGAGGTGCTAAAATTGCACCCGCATAATATTTAACATCATTAAATCCGAAATAACTGTTGTTTATTAATGCATAATTGTGATTGCTTATGGCTCCCGCAGTATAGTTTGTAGTTAGATATTCGAACCTGCAGTTGTTGATTAGTGTAGGTCCATAGCAGGACAAAGCTGCTGCTGAGTAAGGGGCATGATTGTGTGAGAATATGCATCCATCTAGGTTTATTGTTCCATTGGATACAATGCAACCGCCTATACCATCTTTTGATGTCAAAAAGTTTTTAGTAAACTCGGAATTTTTAATAATGGTTTCCCCATATGTATAGATTACTCCAGCATATTCGTATGCGCTATTATTTATAAAACGGGTGTTTTCAATATTTAAAGTTCCAAGAATATTGAATATGGCGCCTCCATTCTTATATGATTTGGTATCACTTATTATGCAATTTTTAATTGTAATCTGTCCGCCTTCATTATAAATCAGTCCGCCATTGCCAGTCAAGTTTCCGTTTTTTAAAGAAAGATTAATTAAAGTCAGTTTACTGTTTGAATTCATTGTAAATAATCTTCCCGCAGATTCACAATCGATTATTGTGGTCTCCTTTGACTTTCCGATAAGTGTAACTGACTTGTCCAATGAAATGTTTCTGTTGTTTTCGCCTGCATAGTTGCCTTCATTTAGATATATTGTACAGTCATTCGAAGTGTGGTTTATAGCATATCCAATGCTATTATAAGGATTTTTCTCACTTCCGTCTCCTGAACCATCATCACCTGTAGGTGAAATATGTGCTTCAGATGTATCTGAACTAGTGATGTTGGTATTGCTGTTGTCTATTGCGCTAACGCAAGTTATTGTTGCTATTATTGATAGAATTGCTAAAAGCAATAATATCCGCTTATATCGTCTCTTCATTTTCTCCCCCATATAAAAAAATGTTCTTATCGATATTATTTTAGTAGAATAAGATTAATAAATATTTTCTTATTGGTCATTTCAGCAATTTTGGCTTGACTGGCAATAATTCCGAGGATTCTTTAAGCATGGGCGGTTGAACTTAAAATTATTTATATGATTTTTTCTTCTTTTTTTCCAAAAAAACAATAATATTATAAATAATAAGGAACTAATATTACAATATTATAAAATAATATTTTATTGGAGGAAATATATGCTTCTATTAATAAGTCCTATAAATCGTGAAGAAGCTCTTGAATCTATTGAAGGCGGAGCAGATATTGTTGATGTGAAAAATCCTAAGGAAGGTTCTTTAGGCGCCAATT
>JAUNXD010000213.1 GCA_030539985.1 Methanobrevibacter sp. | reverse complement strand
GGTAGCCCTATTGTTAGTGAAATTACAATTTACAGTCTCACCAGATAGAGCAAAATAAACAGCACCTCCATCGTTTTTAGCATGATTGTTCTTGAATGACACATTTTTAACATTTCCATAACCTGCCGCTAATGCACCACCGTCTTCTGCTGTGTTGCCAATGAATTCCCCGTTGAATATTACGTCAAAGGTTACAAAGAAATTGACCCCACCACCTGTCTTAGCAGTGTTGTTTAAGAAATTAGCATTGAATATGATATTTTTAGGAGTTTCACGATAGTTTACTCCCCCACCATTCAAACGGGCATAGTTGTTTATGAAATCACATGTGAAAATACTGTTGGTGGATACGTTCTTAAATGTTATTGCCCCACCGTTTCCGTTTTTATCATCAATTTGTCCTAAAGCGCTATTGTTAATGTAACGGCCTGTGAAGTTATTCTTGTCGGTAGTGCTGTAGAAAAACATTGCACCTCCGCATGATTTTGCAGTGTTGTTTATAAACTCACTGTCGAATCTGTTTGCATTAGCGTTCTTGGAGAAAAATATTCCCGCACCGTAGCCCGCATAATTGTCCTTGAAAATGCATTCGAAAGTATTGTTTTGAACTAAATTATGGAACAATATTGCTCCTCCACTTTGTACTGCATAATTGTTATAGAATTGGCATGAAAAAATATTATTGATTGATTGCGCTTCAACATATATTGCACCACCATTTCTAGAAGCCTTATTGGCTGTAAAAATAGAATTTATCACATTTCCTGCGCCATTTAAGTAAATAGCTCCACCAGAACTTTTCGCACCATTCACTTCATTGTTGGTGAAATTACAATTTTCCACATTACCTGACTTTTCAAAGAAAACTGCTCCTCCATTTTCTGCATATCCATTTGTAAATTGTATGTTTTTGATTAAAACATTGGTTGCAGTTATATACAGTATTTTTGATAGTTTTTTTGCATCCAATATTGCATTGTTTTGTCCAATTAATGTTAAACTTTTTGTAATTCTGATCGGTATTCCAAAACCTGCATATGATCCATCAATAGTGATTTCATCTCCCTCATTTGCTGCGTCTATTAATTTTTGAATTTCTGTGAAATTCCTACCACTGACAGCATCATCAACATTAAGTATATTATTAGAAAGAGCGATATCCCCAGTGACTGAATGGATTGCACCTTTAGTTATAGGATTACTTGTAAAATCACAATCAGAAATAGTACAGTGATTATTAATATAAATTGCATTACCCATTTCTGCAGTGTTGTTATTGAAATTACAATTTGTCACTTCCCCAGTATTAGAGAAGTAAACTGCGCCTCCACGACTGTAAGCCCCGGTTGCTTTGTTATCAACAAAACTACAATTTGTCAAAGTACCTATACCACTAACGTAAACTGCACCACCATTATTTGAAGCAGTACTATCAGTAAAACTACAATTTGTCACCTCACCATCACTACTAAAGTAAACTGCACCACCATTATTTGAAGCGTTGCTGCCAGTAAAATTACAATTTGTCACAGTACCTGACTTTTCAAAGAAAACTGCACCACCATTATTTTTAGAAGCGCTATTTATAAAATTACAATTGCTCAAAACACCAGTATCCTTGAAGTAAACAACACCACTATTATTTGAAGCGGAGTTACGAGTAAAATTACAATTTTTCACAGTACCTAAATCGCTAAAGTAAATAGCCCCACCATTAGTTGCATAGTTATCAGCAAAATTACAATTTGTCACTTCACCTTTACCTGTGAAGAAAACTGCACCTTCACCATTGTTGTTATTAGTAAAACTACAATTTGTCACATTACCTGACTTTTCAAAGTAAACTGCCCCTCCATTTTCTGTTTTACCATTTGCAAAAATTATGTTTTTCAATATTACATTGTCTACGGTAATTTTGAATATTCTTGAATTTTCATGTGCATCTATTTTAAATCCGTTTCCATTAATTGTTATGGATTTGTCAATAACAATTCCTTCAATACCAAAACCACTATCGTATTCGTAATTCTTATTTAACGTTAATGTTGAACCTTGTGTTGCTTGTGTAATATTGGCTTGCAGTTCAGCAAAGGTTCCACTATTTCCTTCACTTATCAGTCCATTATCTGTTTGACTGATTAATTCATTTTCATCTGTTAACATTATTTCATCAGCATCTGCCTGGGACAATTCAACAATTGAATCATCTTCACGGGCAATCACCGTATCGTTCACATCACTAGCACATACGCTTGCCACACCAAATATGAAGATGGCAAGCACCAGCAGTATCATGGTTTTCTTGTAGTTCATGGTACCGTTTCTCCTTATTATTGTAATACACATTTTCAAGAATTTTGTTTTATTCTAAACAAACAATCTAAAAGACGATTTTTCCAGTTAAAACATTCAATTCTTGATATTGAGTCTATAAACTTATATTTATAAACCTAACTATTTTTAATAGAAATTATTGATTGGAATGTATTTAAACAGTTTAAATTAGGATACGGTTTTTTAAGAAAAAATTAAAATAAGACCTGAATAGATTGAAAACAGATAGTAACATGCTAAAATATTATATTGGAAGATAATATGAGGAATACTGTTAATGAAAATGTTTATATATCTTAAGGAGCTTAAACATTAATTGAAGATTAGAAGGTAAAAGCCAAAATTTTGGTTTAGCCTATAAGTCCTCGTCACCACAGGTGGCGACTTTCCATAACATTTATGGTCAATTAGGTGGCTTATAGGTTCTTCATCTCACTAATGCTAATTTTTATAGATTCCAAAGATTTTTTGAGTCTCCATTAAGTCAATGTATTTCGCATTCTGATGTTCTGCTTTTTGAAATACTGACCATGAGATTAAATCTGCAATTTGCAAGCCTTTATAATTAATTGAATCCCCATGCATTATACTTACCGGATGGTTTTCAACATTATTTAGTTTTGATAAAAAGAGATCATTGAAATTATTAATATAATCTGGATTGAATTTGGATTTATCTACAATAATGCAAGTGGAAGATGTTATTTTTATTTTTTCAGCTAGTTTCGATGCTATTTCATCATATAATGCATGATGATTGTAGAAGTTTGGTATTTTATCAAGGTTTTG